>JAITCJ010000072.1 GCA_031283145.1 Holophagales bacterium
TATCTCGCCGAACGCGCTCCCCGTGTCTCCCCATTCCTCTTTGAAGCCAGCACAGAAGCCGCTGAAGAACTCCTTAATCTTGTCCCAATACTTGACAATCCGCAGAGGAATGGCAATCATAGGAGCCATCACCATTAACAGAACATCAACAGCCGCTCCACCAGCTTTGAAGCGTTCCCATAAGTCGCTAAAGAAGTTACTGATAGGCTCCCAATATGCAATTATGAGAGCCGCCGCCGCTACAATGGCTATTGCAATCCATGTGATTGGATTTGCCAGCAGCGCAGCCGTGAAAGCCCACACACCGCCGGTAGCAGTGCCGAAAGCGAGACTCAGCATCGCAAGCCCTGTTATAACTCCACCCGCCATGGTCAGCAGAATGCCTAACACGCCAGCCGCTATGGTCAGACCCGTTGCCAACTTGGGGTGTTCTTTTATCCAGTTGGTTATAGCACCAACGATGTTACTCACTTTTTCGACCAGTTGCTTGACTACCGGCATTACCGTTTGGCCGATCGTGACAGCCATCTCCATGATGTCGTTCTTTAACTTCTGGAACCTAAATGCCGTCGTCTCTGTTATCTTCGACAGCTTTTCCTGTACGCTGCCCTGGCTGTCCATTTTTTCCGTAGCATCGTTTAGCGTCCCAAAGTTTAGCTTGGCCAACTCCTGAGCTGCGCCATTGCCAAAAATACCGCTAAGTAGCTTCGTTTTGTCTTGTGTGTTTATCTCTTTGCCGCTCTTATTCTTGGCCTCAGTGATTCCGGCAATTATCGCGTTGATATTGCCCCATTTCGAGCCATGACTGTCTGCCTGAAGCTCTCCATTTTTGTCGAATGCTTTGTCCACAAGGTTTTCCAGACCGTATTCCCGCAATAGTCCGGCTCCCTCCTGTGCCCTCCAACCCCTGCCGCGCTGTAGATTCTGTCCCATATTCGGGATAGCGTTCATCACGCTTGCTATCACACTTTCACTGTTTTCTACACCGTTCATTGACAGAGCCGTCATCGTTCCCGCAATATCTTTGAGATCGACTTCACCACTTATGCCCAGCTCCTTGCTATGAGACGAGAGAGAGGCCAGCGCCGCACCCATCTTGTCTATACCAACGCCGGAAGCGTGTGCGCCGCTGACAATAATGTCCGTCAATTTTTCATAGTTGGTAATACCTGAATTTTGAGACAGGTTTGCCATCATCTCGCCCGCGACTCTGTCATCCAGGTCGCCCAGAATTGACAGATCGTGAGCAGCCTTTAACCCGCCGCTGTTTATCTGCTCCGTTGTAGCACCGGTGGAAAGCATACCGGACGCCATCTGGGTCAGTTGTGATTTGCTCTTGCCGCCCTTGAGATCGCTTATTGTGGATGCAACTTGGTCAAGGAGATTCGTCCCATTCGCCTGAATGTGAGCTATGCTTGCTTTTGCCGCAGCCGCCTCGCTATCCATAGCCGATTTAACGGCCAGCCCTACACCGGCAAGCAGGCATATCGTAATAGTAGTAATGTCCTACCCAGAACAGGATTGTCTGAGCGCACAAAATTGAAAAATCTGAACATTTGTATTGCCTCATGCTTCCCCACAAAAAGCCCCTGAACAAAAATTCTTCGGGCAAAGCATTCAGAATAAATTGAACTATCAAGGCAGAAGCGAGATATATCGGAAAGCCTGTCGCAAAAATTATCGGATTACCTATTGACGTGAGCTGCTCTGTCCATACGCCCCCCATAAACAGCCAAGTCACAGCAATATTTATCGCCATGCCAAGTAACGCGACAGCGCCGGCAATCAGAAACATTTTTTTGTTTGGTAAGCCCAGGTTGTATAAATGACGATCTGTTTTGGGAATTGTCCTAAAAAACAGGTACGACAGTATGTAGGTTGAAACAACAAAAGCAATTTGACCTATTATTTGATATCCGAATCTGACTAAAATCAAGCAGGCCAAAATAAGAATCCGCGCTCTGCTTGCCGTAAAAAAAGAACTCATTATCGCGCGATACATTTGCCCCCTAGAAGATTCATTGTAAAACAAAATAGCCGACAAGAGTTCCTACACTATATAGCCAGTCAACTTTAAAATCATCCTACAGGAATGGAGGCAAATCGCCGTTGGCACTGGCACTGCGAGGAAGCGACAGTGACTTTACGGCGCTTGACTTTATTAAAAGCGGAACGGCAACGCAGACGAAAGCCACAGGGCAACGTACCGTTTTAAAGTTGTTTCACTATAACATACGGACAGCCTGTTTTTCAGATCGCTTGGTTATATACTGGTAATTGTGGAGTCAATCGCAAAACTCCGGTTTCGCGGCTTCAACGGAGTTGATGGGCTGCGCCCTCATTTCGCCGGACACGACACTGGACACTGGACGGACGGTATCATTACAGGCGCGGACAAAAACGAGGTTTTGCAATTACCAATTACTTCTGTGGAGTAAAAAATGAAAATCCGTTTCGCGGACAATGAACCGGTCGAAGTTGAGCCTGGCGTTTCATTGGCCGCCGCCGCAGACATAGCTGGCGCCGAATATACTCACACTTGCAGAGGTCATGGGCGCTGCGGAATGTGTATCGCGACTATTGAAAATGGAATCGAAAATCTCACGCCTCCGAATGAAGCGGAAGCCCGTGTCCTTCGTATTCTCAATACCGCTCCCAACCAGCGCCTGGCGTGCCGCACGATATTAAACGGGGATGTTGAGTGCGGATTTTACAGCAATTCAACTACGAAGTGTTGAACTACCTATAGCAACACTAAACCACAGGGCTGCAACACAACCATTTGATAAAGCGCCGCTTGGGGCGGTTTCTGGAGCGGACGTCATAATTACGGGCGCAGACCAGAAACGAGGTTTTGCGATCACCGCGTTTGTCGGCGGCTACTGACCTCTGGACTTATTAAATTCCTGAACAATCTTGTAAATTCGCTCTTTGGCGCGGAGCTTTGCTTTTTTTAATTCTACTTCTTCCATTGATTCTCTTGAAGACAGCGCGGGATTGCTCACCAAGTGGATCAATCGCTCGTCGGCCGCTTTATGTTCTTCCAGCAAACGTCGGAACTCAAAATGCTCCCGCATTAATTGTTCCCTGACGTCAGGTTTTAGGAAATCCATACATCCTCCAAAAAAAACCGTTGAGTAAGGGAGGCGGCGCTTGATAGCGCACGCCCAAGAAATATTATTGTAACCCTATGATCAATTTAGTCAAGATCAAAAATTAATTAACCTGAAAAACAGGCCGCGCTCTGTTTTTCAGGTTAATTGAGAGCG
>JAITCJ010000066.1 GCA_031283145.1 Holophagales bacterium
CATAGCCATGTCTATGGCCGCTCTGTTCCCCTGGACCAAACGGCGCGTCGGTTTTGTCCTGACCCACGCCTCATTGTTGATAATCATGCTGGGAGCCGCCGTCACGTACCTTTTTAAAATTGAGGGCAGGCTGTTTTTGTGGGAGGGCGAGAGCGCTTCAGTGATAATTCAGTATGACGCGCAAGGCAATGTGGTTTCATCGCGTGATCTGCCCTTTACTGTAAAGCTGGACGACTTTGTGCTGGAAACCTATCAGGGGACCAACAGGCCGTCCGGTTTCGTCAGTTATGTCCGGGTGACGGACAATGACGGCGGAAAATCTTTCCCCGCGAAAATATGGATGAATAACCAGTTGAAATACAGGGGCTATTCTCTGTTTCAGTCCAGCTATCGTCAGGATGGCGGGAGAGAGGCGACGGAATTGGCTGTTTCCAAAGATCCCGGCCAGGGCATTGTTTTTACAGGCTATATAATGTTATTGATTGGCCTGGTTTGGATGCTCATATCCGGCGCGAGGTCCAAAACGGCGACAGCGGTGGCTTCAGCCTTAATGCTCCTGTTATTCGCGCCAAGTCTGACAGGCCAGACGGTATCAATGGTATCAATGGAATCGTCAGCGCCGTCCGCCTCAGGCTCCGCGCCCCGGCTCGCTCATCTGCCTGTGCAGCATGACGGCAGGGCCATGCCCTTTGACACATACGCGCGGGAAATGGTTAAAACCATAACAGGTTCCGGCAGGTGGCAGGGGGAAGACCCGGTATTGACTGTCATACAATGGATTAATAATCCCGAAAACGCGGCCAATTCAAATAATATCAAAATCGGCTCCGCCAATTTAGCCATGGCTATGGGTTTTACGGCTTCAACAAAGTACGCCCCCTTTATCCAGTTGATTCAAAACCCCGGATTATCGCAGCAGTTGAATATGTACAACCAATGCAAAATGAATGGGACGCCCATTAACAGGACTATCAGCGCGGCGGTTGATTTGGAAAGGCGTCTTGACTTGATGAGAGGCATACTTTTTAGTCAGACAATACTGCCCATACCTGTTCCGGGGGAGCCAAACGCCGCTTGGCAGGCGCTGGAATCCGCTTCTGCGGATTCCCTATCCAGGTTGTTGGATGGTCCGCGCCTGCTGGGATGGCCCGACGCGAAAAAAATCAGCGGCGAGGTATTTTATAACAAGTTAAATTTAGCGCGTATTTCATGGATTGCTATGCTCTGCTCGCTTGTTTTCTCCATAATCGCCTGGAGGCAAAAGCGCCGCTGGATGGATATTGCCGCGTTTTCATTGCTGTTGTGCGGTTTCGGCGCTATGACCTGGAGCATAATCATGCGCTGGCAGGCCGGCGAAAGGATACCCGCCGCGAATATGTACGAATCCATGCTGTTCTTGTCATGGGGCATGGGCTTATTTGCCGCCGTTGCCTACGGACTCACGCGCAATCGAATTGTGGCGCTGAACGCCGCTGTTATGGCGCTTGTGGCCATACTGCTGACAGATTTGCTGCCAATGGACAAATTTATACATCCCATAGCTCCGGTTTTGGCCGGAACTCCGTGGCTGGCGATTCATGTGCCCGTCATCATGGTGGGTTACGCTGTATTGGCGCTAGGCGTGGCTGCGGCCCACATGCAGGTTGGGGTTTGGATATTTTGCCCCAGGCGTCATGATTTGGCGGATCGCTTTTATGACATGCTCTATTGGTACAACCTTGTCGGCTCAATATTATTATTGGCCGGAATATTGACGGGATCAATGTGGGCGGCTATCTCCTGGGGAAGATACTGGGGCTGGGATCCAAAAGAAGTCTGGTCCCTGATAGCCTTTCTTGCTTACATGGCCATCATTCACTCCAAAGCCTGCGGCATTGTAGGCAAGTTTGGCGCGGCGGCTGTGAGCATACTGGCCTTTCAGACGGTACTGATGACTTACCTGGGAGTCAACTTCGTACTGTCCGCCGGTATGCACTCCTATGGCATGGGCGATTCGCCCATAGCCGTCTGGATGTTCCTGGTGGCGCTGGCGGAACTCGCGTTTGTAGGAATTGGTACATCCGCGTATCTGAAACAGCGCCGTGATATAGTGAAACAACTTTAAAACGGTACGTTATCCTGTGGCTTTCGTCTGCGCTACCGTTCCGCTCACCGCCTGTCGGCGGCTCACTTCACTACAGCGCAGCCTTGGCACTTCGTGCCTCCCATTTGGATAAACAGGATGATTTTAAAGTTGAATGGCTATAGTCAACAGACTTGAAAAACAGGCTGCGCCGCTATTCTGTTTTTCAGGTTAATTGACTTATATTTCACGCTACTGGTGAGAACCGCTATATTTTTTCACTCGCTGGCTCTGAGTCTCAGCCGTATAGTAGTTCCTTGTCCAACTTCGCTTTCCACATGCAGCAGACCTTTGTGGGCTGTGATTATTCGATGGCTTACAGCCAGTCCCAATCCTGTGCCGATTCCGAAAGTTGAATAAAAGGGGTCAAAAATGCGGGGGAGTACATCTTGAGAAATGCCGCAGCCCGTATCTTCTATGGCGATATGCCAATGGGGTCTGGAATCAATAATTTCTTTTGAGGCCACTATGGATATTTTGGGCTTTGGTGAGTTTTCCATAGCCCGCACGGCGTTTTGAAGTAAATTGACAGCCACCTGCCGCATCAAGCCTGCATCCGCGTACCATATGGCGGATGCAGGTATTTTGTTGCGCCACTCCAGATTATCCGGTACTCCGGCGGCGCTTTTGGCTTCTTCCCAAAAAGATTTGAGCTGAATCGCGGAGGGTTTGGGGCTGAGGTCGCGGCTGAATGTGAGGGTGTTTGTCACCAGCGTATTGAGCCGCTGAACGCCTTCTTGAACTTTCTTTGCCAATTCCAGCGACTCTGGGGCGTTTTGGAGATCCTCAACCAGTATTCCCGCAAACAGGGCAAGACTGCCCAGGGGGTTTCTGATTTCGTGCGCCAATTCCGCCGCCATCATGCCCATAGCTTGCAGACGCTCTTCACGATTGGCCTGCTGCGCTCTGAGGTGTTGCTCCGTAACATTGCGGAGTATGACTATCTGCCCCTCTTTTGTGGGTCTGGCCTCCTGTTCCAGAAAATGTTCCATGCCTTCAACATCTCGAAAGCGCCGCAGACCGTCCGGCGAGCCTTGTTCCCACGGCGGCGGGCCGTCCATAAACGTCCCGGGCAGCTCTTCAGGCCGGTTGGAAAAACGGAGTTCCCCATTTTCACCCAAGACCCAAATAGCGAATGGAACGGCTTCCAGTACGGTTTGAAATTCGTTTTGAAGCAGTTCCAACTGTTTTTGAAGCAGTTCGTATCGGGTTTGTAATTGCTCTGAAGCCGCTGTGAAAGCGGCAAACGCTTCCATCAACTGGCTTGGGTCGGTGTGGCTGGGCATTAATTCACCTTTTCCGATTTAAATTTCGGCCCTGAGCTGTTTGTAATAATTCCGCAAAAACTCAAAGCGTTTGGCGGCTTCTGATTTGGCGGGGGCTGTGTTCATGCTATCCATGATACCGCGCGCGAGTTCAAGCCATTTTTCACCTTTTTTCAGAATTTCCCAAGTGGAGGCAGGTTGAAAGGCCGGTGTTATGCCTATGAAATGTATCAGACTGGCGGCCCCAAGTTTGCTGAGTTTGTCAACATCCCAAAGGCAAGCGGTTTCCAGCGGCTCCAGCGGCTCTGATAGAGTAAGGCCGACGTGGTTCAAAATAGCGTGGCGCGTTGCTGATATCTTATGGCGCGGGAAGTCCGTACTATCCAGAATCCCGTCCAGCGCGTCAGCAGCGTCATTGGCGTGGTTGTCAAACCCTTTGCTGCCAAGGCGTTTCCTGCAATCGTGCAGCCAGGCGGCGCATATTAGGATGTCTTCGTCGGCATTGACCTGAGACGCCAGCCATCGGCCCAATTTGACCACCGCCAATGTATGTTCAAAGCGATAGTCAAAAGCCGGTACCCGCAGGCCATCAATATCATGTCCCCATCCCCAAAAGCGCAGCGCGTCCTGTCTAGTGAAATCACGCAACGCATGTTCACAGGCTGATTGCCATTGGAGTGGTGTGGATATCATCGCGTACTCCGGAAATTATTTTATAGCAATCTCGTGTGAAATGCGCCATTTCACCATGGGATGAAGTCTGGCAGCCACCGGGAAGGCTTGCGAAGCGTATCTTTAGCTATATAGCAATTTTCGCTTTTATTGCTTGCACAACGGTGGGCAAAGC
>JAITCJ010000046.1 GCA_031283145.1 Holophagales bacterium
TCAGGTTTGTTGGGAGTGCTTTCACATATGTTGCCTTACAGAAAATCTTCAGGCTGGTTCAAGCATAGCTTGTTTTGCTTTTAAAGTTAATTGGCTTTATAGCAGTTCAATTACGAAAAGTTGAACTGCTATAGTGAAACAACTTTAAAACGGTACGTTGCCCTGTGCCTTTCGTCTGCGTTACCGTTCCGTTCACCGCCTGTCGGCGGTTCGCTTCACTACAGCGCAGTCTTGGCACTCCGTGCCTCCCACCTGGATAAACAGGATGATTTTAAAGTTGATTGGCTATATAAAGGCACAGACTTATAGGGCAATGATCCGAGCCATATACTTCATTGTGGATGGTTGCGTCTTCTATCTGTTTCACAAGTGATTGGCTTACTAGGAACAGGTCGATCCTCCATCCCACATTTCGTTCCCTCGCCCCTCCGCGTTGTGTCCACCAGGTGTATAGTCCTGAGACATTTGGATTGCGGTCACGGATTATATCAACGAGTCCGGCGCTCAAGTATCCCTGGAAGTCCTCTCTTTCTTCCGGCGTAAAGCCCGGGTTCTTTACGTTGTCCTTTGGACGTGCCAAATCAATTTCCTGCGGAGCGACATTCATGTCGCCGACAAGGATTACTTCGTTTTTTGCCGCATGTTCGGTCCTTATGCAGTCAGCCAGAGCTTTTGCAAAAGCCCGCTTATATGGCAGACGCGCCAAACCAGTGCTGGCGTTGGGAAAATAGCCCCCAATTAAAACCAGGCTGTTCTTTCTGCTGACAATGATACGGCCTTCCACGTCATAATCAGGGATTCCCATTCCGCGCTGATGTTTCCAGCCGCCGCCATGTTTTGTCAGAGTTGCCGATCCCGCGTACCCTTTTTTTGAACGCGAGGGGAACCAACATACTTCATACGCGCTTTCCAGTGTTTTTCTAATTGACAGGTCTATTTCATCCCACTCGCATCTAATTTCCTGGAGGCACAACACATCCGGTTCCGACTCCTCCAGCCAATCCATGAAGCCCTTTTTCAGAGCCGCGCGGAACCCGTTTATATTCCAAGAGAAAAATCGCATTGAGCCTCCATTAGGGCAAAGACGCTATAAACCGCTCCCAAATGTGTTCGCTCCTTATGCGCCACCACCCCATCAAGATAATTACAGGCCAGCCGCTGAAGCGGTTTTGATAGGTAAGCAATAGACGTCCGTCAGTTGGCTCCACAAAGTACCTTGCCTCTTCATAGACTCCCAATCCGCGAATACGGCACAGAATTTCAAGACGTTCGCCGTCCTCAATTATTTCCGGACTCACTGAGCGATGGCGGGGGTGCCAGAGGCGGTAATTCTGTCCGTTCAAAAGGGCTTCCCGCACCAGCGCGAAAGGGGCATTTGTATCACGCACAAGCTCGAAATGCCAGACGGGATGTATCACTTGACGATAAATCCCGGCTGGGCGTCGTCTGAGGGGGAGATTAAATATGGCTTGGAGGCGTTGTCAGAGGCGCATAAAAGCATCCCGTGGCTTTCAATCCCCATGAGTTTTCTCGGGGCGAGGTTGGCCACTACAACTACCTTTCTGCCGACCAACTGGTCAGGTTCATATGCCTTTCCGATGCCGCCAAGAATAGTGCGCATTTCAAGACCGATGTCAACTTTCATCTTGATGAGCTTGTCGCTCTTGGGGACTCGCTCCGCTTCGAGAACCATGCCAATTCTTAGGTCTGTTTTCCAAAAAGTGTCGTAATCGGTAGTTTCACGCAACTCAGGCACGTCTAATTTTGACGCGGGAAGCTGAACGGGCGCTTGCTGTTGAGAATCAATTTCAGCTATCGCGGACTCTTTGTCAATTCTGGCAAATAGTGGTTTGGCGTCTTTGACCGGGCCAGGTGCGGGTTCGTCAACATTCAAATCAGCAAAACGCTGATTTTCAACTCTGCCTGTGAGTCCCAGAGATTCCCACAGCAGTTGGCACATCTCTGGCATAACCGGCGCCGCCAAAACGGCGGTCATACGCAGGGCGCGGTACAACTGGGCCAATACTGTATCCAGCTTGACCGAGTTGGATACATCCTTTGCCAAATTCCAAGGCTCAGACTTCACAATATAACTGTCCAAGCCCCTGAGAGTTCCCCACAGGCACTCCAATGCGGCGCTGAAGTTGTTTTGCTCAATCCGAGCTAAGTATTCAGGCGCGGTCTTGCCGATCAAATCCTTGATTTCGCTGTCAGCCGCGTCCCAGACGGCAGGCGTCGGAACCAAGCCTGATCGGTATTTGTGAAGCATACTGATAGAACGGCTGGCAAGATTTCCTAAGCCATTGGCCAGATCAGCATTTAGACGTTCCATAAAGCCCTCGAATGTAAAACTGCGGTCATGGCCGATTTGCATATCCCGCAACATAAAATATCTGGCGGCGCTATGGCCGAAGTGAAGCAACTCCCTTGGCCTCACTATGTTACCAAGGGACTTGCTCATCTTAGTGTCGCCCATGAGCCACCAGCCGTGGACCAAGATACTATCGGGCAGTTGTCGGCGGACGCGGTCCGGCAGCTCTCCATTGAGATCATCGCTTCCCTCGCGGAAGATGGCCATCAGGAAAGCGGGCCAATAAACAGCGTGGAAACGTAAGATATCCTTGCCGACCACTTGTACTTGCGGCGGCCAATAGCCGTCTTTGCATCCGCTCATATAGCTCAAAAGGGCGTCAAACCAGACATAGACGACATGTTTTTCGTCACCTGGCACCGGAATACCCCATGTAATGGAAGTCCGGCTGATGGAGAGGTCTTGCAGACGTCCGCGCTCGCCATTGGGCGAAACAAATTGTTTGACCTCGTTCAAGCGAAATTCCGGCTGAACAAATTCCGGCCAGCGATCATAGAGTTGTATCAGCCAGTTTTCATAGGCTGAAAGGTGGAAGAAGTAACTCTCTTCTTTCAGTGTGGTCAAAGTATGAGCCAAGCCTTGGGCTTGAAGCTCTTTAGCTTGTATTTCCGTAACGAAAGCTTCATCGGAAACACTGTACAGACCTTCGTATTCGGCTTTATAGATGTCGCCTTTCGCGGATAATTCTTTGAAACGGCGCCGCACAAGGTCTATGTGTGATTTGTGTGTGGTTCTGACAAAGTGATCTTGAGTCAACGCCATTTGTTTCCAGAGATTTTCAAAGTTTGGCGCGACCTCATCCGCCAGTTGCCGAGGCTTGATCCCACGCTCGGCGGCTGTTTTCTCAATTTTTTGGCCATGCTCATCTGTACCGGTTAAAAAATAAACGTCTTCCCCCAACATGCGGTGGTGCCGCGCCAATACATCTACCAAAATAGTGGTGTAAGTATGACCGATATGCGGCTGGTCATTAACGTAGTACATTGGCGTAGTAACAAAAAACCGCTTGGACACAGCTCCTCCAACCTTTTAGTATAGCTTGGAGGCCACCTTGATTGGATATTTTTGCCAAAATTTCATGGAAACTTTAAAAAGTCTCTTTGACGCAGACATCTTGAACAGCTGTTACAGGCTTGTACAATTCAGTTTTAAGGAGGTTGAATGTTTATAAAAAGTCTCTCTTGCTCTTTAGTTTTTGTTGCGGCTGTGGCTCAGACGCCGTTGCTGACACTAAACGATGCTTCGGCGTCGCATTTTGCCAAGTTGGCTCTGCGCTGTGTCGGGCAGGAATTTCCAAATAAACCTGATCATGTACTGGGAAGCAGCGGCGACTTGAAACTGCCCAAAGAACTCCACCCGGCTTTTTATGGCTGTTATGACTGGCATTCGTCTGTACATGGCCACTGGATGCTAGCCAGGCTCCTGAGACACTTCCCCAATTTACCTGAAGCGAGTAAAATACAAACTGTTTTGGACAGACATCTCACGTCCGGGGTAATGAAAGTCGAAGTTGATTATCTGGATTCCAAAGAAAACAGAGCTTTTGAACGCCCATATGGATGGGCATGGCTTCTTAAACTATCCGCCGAACTGGAGACTTCAAATCACTCAAGAGCCAAAGTCTGGGCGGATGCGGTGCGGCCCCTTGCAAAGGAAATCAGGCATCGCTTTATGGATTTTCTGCCTAAGCTGACTTATCCAAATCGCACCGGCGTACATTCAAACACGGCGTATTCAATGTCGCTGGCACTGGATTATGCCAGAGCGGCGCGGGATACAGAGTTTGAAGCGCTGCTGCTCGCAAGCGCAAAAATGTATTTTTCGCGGGACAAAGCGGCACCTTTGAATTTTGAACCTAGCGGTGAGGACTTTATCAGCCCGACGCTTGAAGAAGCCGCGTTAATGGCTAAAGTGCTGAGTGAGACTGATTTCAAAGTTTGGCTCAAGGGATTCTTGCCAAATTTGAAGCGTCTTTCTCTGACTCCGGCTGAAGTCTCAGACCGCAGCGATCCACGCATAGCCCATTTGGACGGCTTGAACATGAGCCGTGCCAGAAATCTCTATACGCTGATGAATTATCTGCCGGCAAAAGAGGCTCGCGCCGCGAACCTTGCGGATGTGGCTGACACCCACGCCAACGCCAGTCTTCCATTTGTCGCCAGCGGGAACTACGAGGGCGAACACTGGCTAGCCACTTTTGCCGTCCACATGCTTGAAGCGAGAGGCAAGATCAAATAAACGGTTCCATATGAAATTGGAAATAGATTTTACTGCCTCAGAATAACGTGATATAGCCATTCAACTTTAAAACCATCCTGTTTATCCAAGTGGGAGGCACTTCGTTTCAAGGCAACGACAAATACTTTACGGCGATTGACCGCATTAAAAGCGGAACAGTAGCGCAGACGAAAGGTACAGAGCAACGTACCGTTTTAAAGTTGTTTCACTATATAATACCAGTTCCCATTGCCAATGCTACAAATGGTCGTGCGAATGCGGCTGTTTTCGGCATGTTGCGCTGCCGCTTTTGCACAACAGCAATGTGATTTGGTATAACCTAAAAAACAGCACAGATTATACTTGATACCAAGTCGCGTTCAATTGACATTGAAAGCTAAAACGCCAAAGTTTTTGAAAAACAGGGAAACCCTGATTTTTCAAAAACTTGCGGGCGGCGATTGCTCGCCGCCATACCAACTTGCAATCAAACGGCATTACGTTTGATTGCAAGTTGGTATGAATCATACTATAGTTTTTCTGTAGAACAGCCTCTGGGAAAGCACTCTCAATAAACCTAACGCTTCCTTTGAAAAAAGTTCTGTAACATCTCTCTGCACTCATTTTCCAGCAGGCCGCCTTGAAATTCTATTTGATGGTTAGTACGCGCATGGGCCAGCATATCCAGATTGCTGGTAATACTGACTTTTGGGTCTGCCGCGCCAAAGACAACTCGATCAACGCGGGCGTGAATCAACGCCCCAAAGCACATGAGACACGGCTCTAGTGTGACATAGAGAGTTGTACCGCTGGGCATTCTGTAATTTTTCAACCAAGCCCCCGCGCTTCGCAACGCCTTAATTTCCGCGTGCGCGGTTGGGTCATTGCTTCCAACAGGGCAGTTGTGAGCGCGCCCCAACAATGTGCCTTCAGAAGCAATTACCGCTCCAATCGGGACTTCATCTTCGCAATCCGCCCTATATGCTTCATCCAGAGCCAGATTCATAAAGTATATGTCGTCCCCAGTCCACATGAAGCACAATTATAGCGGTTTCATATCATTTCCCAATACCGGGAATATTTTTGGGTTTAAGTTCAGGTATTGGATTTTTGCTCAGTTTTTCCTGAAGCAGTTTGATGGCTGTTTCCAATTGCTTATCTTTGCCGTTAAAAGTTTCTACAGGGAGGTTGACGACTTCAACATCGGGGACGACGCCCACGCCTTCGATTAACCATGAGCCGTCCTTTGCCGAAAACTGAGGCCATTCCGCGACACGAATCATTCCGCCGTCAACCAGACCGTTTGAATCCGTGAGCCACGCGCCCGCTCCCGAAGTGCGTCTGCCTACAAGGGGGGCGAGACCCAACTGTTTAATGCCTTCGGCAAAAGTTTCGCCGTCTGAGTAGGTATATTCATCAATTAACACTACCAGGTGTCCGCGGAATGTCTGCTGCATATTAGTCCCGCGGTACTGGCCGTCAGAGGTTGTCCAGAAAGCCCAGGCCCTGCGCAGGAGCTTCTCTATTACCCAACTGTCAATATTGCCGCCATTATTGCGGCGCACGTCAATAATCAGGCCGTCTCTGTCAATATTGGCGTAGAACTCACGGGCAAAGGTGTTTATGTCACTGCCCCCCATCGCTCTCAAGTGCAAGTAGCCAAAGCGTCCGCCGCTTGCCTTTTCCACTTGGGCGCGGTTGCTCTCTTCCCAATCCGTATAGCGCAGACTGGCGTTTTGCACAGAGTTGACCGGCGTTGCTATGACAGGTTTCATTTCTGACTGACCTCTGCGCAGACCAAGCAGGGTTTGCTGCCCGTAGCAATTATTCAAAAGATCGGATATGTCCCTGACATCCAAGACCGAGCGGCCATTAATGGAAGTTATAACATCCCCCTCTCTTACATCCATGCCTGGCTTTGCCAAAGGCGCGGCTTCTGAGGGCAGTTCGTTCTCCGTGCGGTATATGTGGTCTATTCTGTATCCGTCCGGAGTTCGGCTCAGTATCGCCCCCAGGTAAGATTGAGTCCATGTGTCGGGAATACGCCGTTGATCGCCGGCGCGGACTTGGGAGTGCATCGCGCCCAATTCACCCATCATTTGAGCCAGGAGATCATTCAGTTCATTCCTGTCTGTAACGCGGCTCAACAGCGGCTCGTATTTCGCTTTCATGGCTTCCCAGTTGACGCCGCGCAGTTTGGAATCATAAAAACGATTGCGGTGCATACGCCATGCGTCATAGAACATCTGCCGCCATTCAGACTTGGGGTCTGCGGTTATGTTCCAATCGCCTGTCCTGACGGCAAATTTTGAAAGGTCAGGCGGGGCTTTGGCGCTGGCGTTCAGGATGTAGAACTCCATCCCCTGACCAGCTCGACGGGCGAGCAGGATTTTTTTGCCGTCCGAAGATAGGTAGTAAGAGGCCATATCCGTGGAATGGACTTCCGCTCTGGGATCGTTATTATTTATTTCCAGTGTTTTCAAAGACACGCTGCGTCCGTCCCTATCCTGAAAATATAGCCTTTGCGCGTCAGCATTTAGATTTTGATAGTTGCCGGGGGAAAGGGGAACTTCATAAATACGATCAGCCAAACCAGTCCATTGAATCGTTGGCAATTTGGTATCCCTGGCTTCCCTTGTGTCTCTGCCGCCGCTGCCGATGTTACTGCTGTTGCTTTGCCGAGGTTCCGGCGGTACTGCCGCGTCAAGTTCGGTATTTGGCTGGAATGGGAAGCGCAGTCCATCCTGGAGAGCGATAGCGTAAATCTTGGTACGGCGGTCAAAATACGGCCCCATGTTGCGATCGCCCCAAGGAGAGCCGTTGACCACCTGGAAGTGGCGGTTGGACAAGAAGTACATCCAGCGGCCGTCAGGTGAAAACGCCGGTGAAAAAGATTCATATTTATCGCTGGTTATTTGGGCGCGCTGTTTTGTTTCCAGTGAATAGAGCAGGATTTGATTTGACCTCAGATTTGAGTTTGGACGCTGAATGGCAATGGTTTTACTGTCACCGCTCCACACAACCGAGGGCCAGGCTGCGTAATAGTTTGAGTCAATTAATTGATTTTCCTTTGTCGCCGGATTCAAAAGCCACAGATTCCCGCCGCGGTCTGTGTGGGCTATGTACATGCCGTCGGGCGAGGGGTACATCCCGACACGATCTAATCC
>JAITCJ010000060.1 GCA_031283145.1 Holophagales bacterium
TCAGCTTATCTCGCAAATTCAACCGCGCGCGTTTCGCGCATGACTGTAACTTTAATTTGCCCGGGGTACTGCATTTCCGACTCAATACGCTTGGATACGTCTTTCGCAAGCCAAAATGCCTGGTCGTCATTGATTACACCGGCATCCACCATTATGCGGATTTCGCGTCCCGCCTGCATGGCATAACTCTTTTGAACGCCCTTATAACTTGTGGCGATTTCTTCAAGTTGCTCAAGGCGTCTTACATATGTTTCAAACATTTCACGCCTTGCTCCGGGCCTTGCGGCGCTTAACGCGTCCGCCGCCGTTACCAGCATTGCCTCTATAGTACGCGGCTCGGTGTCGCCGTGATGGCAGCTCATAGCATGTATAACCGCGTCTTTTTCACCAAAGCGTTTGAGCAATTCCACGCCAATTTCGATATGAGTCCCTTCAACTTCACGGTCAATGGCTTTACCAATGTCGTGAAACAAACCCGCTCTCCGAGCTATACATGAATCAGCCCCCATCTCACAAGCCATATATTCAGCAATGCGGGCCACTTCTTTTGTATGTTCCAAAACATTTTGCCCGTAGCTCGTACGGTAGTTCAGCCTTCCTATGAGCTTGTGCAGTTTTGGATGAATATCTGGAAACCCCATGGTTATTGAAATGTTTTTACCTAAGTCTTTCAGGTGTTCGTCCATTTCAATTTTGACCTTTTCGACCACTTCTTCGATGCGAGCCGGGTGAATGCGGCCATCAACAATAAGTTTTTGAATGGACTGACTTGCCACTTCTCTGCGAATTGGGTCAAAACTGCTCACAACAATGGTCTCCGGCGTGTCGTCAACAATGAGGTCACATCCTATGGCTTTTTCCAAAGCTCTTATGTTGCGTCCCTCTCTTCCGATAATCCGGCCTTTTAAATCATCACTGGGCAAATGCACAGATGTAACCGTGGCTTCAGCAGCCACATCAGAAGCAATCCTTTGAATAGCGGTGGTTATCGCCCATTTGGCTCTTCTGTCCGCCTCTTCTTCCGCTTCTTCCTCAATGCGCCGAATCAATTTGGCCGCGTCCATCTTTGCGGTATGTTCCAACTGAGCGGTCAGTTCGGCCTTGGCGTCCTCTTTGCTGAGTCCGGCAATCTCTTCCAATTTACGGGACTGTGCTTCAATCACCTGTTTCACTTTCAGGTTTTGAGCTTCAATTTTTTCAGTTTCTTCCTTGATTTTCTCAGTCTTTACTTCAAGTTCTCTGGTTTTTTGATCCATGGTCTGAAGTTTTTTATCAAGGCTGTCTTCCTTAGTTTGCAGACGCTGTTCCTGCTTTCCCAAAGAAGCCATTCGCTCATTGGCGATTTTTTCAGCCTCCTGCCTGGCGGCAAGAGCCTGCTCTTTGTTCTTTAACTCTGCCTCACGGCGGAGCGCGTCGGCTTCCTTTTGTCCATTAGCGATGATTCTGGATGATTCCTTTTCGGCATCAGATAAAAGCCGTTCTCTCCTGGTTTTTAACTCGGCTTCCGCTTTGGCGTGAGCTTTCGCTGCGTACAACGCGGCAGCGTGAGCGCGGCGCAACTGCATCAACCCAAACGCAAACGCCGCGACAGTTATTACTATCAGAACCCAATCTAACGCATTCATCTGAGACTCCTGAAGTGTAGGAGCCAACCATGCAATTCAGTCCGGTGCAACTTGAAAAAAATCCCCACTCAGTCGTGGAAGCCTGCCGTGTTCCCTAATTAAAAGGAGGGCAGCCAGAATCCTGGTTTAAGGCATTTCGCAACGCGACGCACACAAGGCCAGGGGAAAGCTTCCCGTTACGGCTTACGGAACAAGCGCTCGACCATCTCACGGGCCTCGCAGGGAAAATAGGACTATCCCATCGGCAACAACCGATTGAAATCTGTGGCTGTGTTGTTTGGAATAGCATCGTCAGGAACATCATCAAGCAGTTTGGAAAGTTTTTCTTCCAGATCCCGGGTTTGCAGGGTGGCTTCCCGTTCAAGGCACACCACACGATGCGCCAGGTTAAGGGCACCCACCAGGAGCCAAGTACTGGTACCCAGCGCCGAGGGTGAACACTTCCATTTTAACTCATAAAGACTTTCCATGTGCTGAAAAGTCTTATCCAGTACCTCTTTTGCCGCGTCTAAATCCTGTGGCGAAACTTGGCAGACTACTTCCAAAGCTCTGTCCTGGAACTGAAAAGAGAGTTCCCGCAAATTATTATCTGTGTTCAGGTGAGTCACGTCAGCGCCTCAAGCTGTTTGAGGATAGATTCAACTTGCTGTTTAATTTCATCACGCTCTTTAACCATAGCGGCATTTTCTGATTTAATGTCCTCCATGCGGCGGCGCAGTTGCTGGATTTCAGTTTCGTGTCCCCCGTATTCAGCCTTTACGCGCTCCAACTCCTCCCTAAGTTGATTGCGTTGGGTTACAACCGCTTGAATTTTTTGCTCCAGTTGACTGAGAAGTTCCATTTGAGCCTCTGTTAATTAAAGTATTTTACGCTTGAAATGTTCGGATTCAAATGTCACTTTCAAGGCGCGTATTCTTTTGCTTCTTCCTTGCCGGACAACACTCTGAGCGCTCCCTTTGCCAGGGCGGACATTTCGTTTTCTCCGGGATAGACGGTAATATCGCAGCCGAAACTCTTTAGCAGCCGGCGTATTTCTGTCACCAGGAATTTAGCCCTGGCCATGCCGCCCGTCAGAAGTATCTGGTCAACTCTTTCGCCATCAAAAGCCGGAAGCATGGAACTTATCCACTTCGCTATCTGATATGCCTGCGCGTCCAAAATTGATCGGACGTGCGTGTCTCCGTCTTCATAGCGCTTGCCGAGTTCGATCAGGTTTGAAGTTCCCAGGAGGTCAATCAAGCCGCCTTTACCTTTGATCAGTTGATTTAATTCAGCTTTTGTGTATTTTCCGCTGAGTATTAATTTCATGAACGCGCCGACCGGCAGACTGCCGCTGCGCTGTGGCGTAAACGGACCTTCTCCGTCCAACCCGTCATTGGCGTCTATATACCTGCCTCTTTTATGAGCGCCTATGGATATTCCGCCCCCCATGTGACAGACAATAAGGTTGAGACGTTCATAAAAAGTTTCGTGTTCTTCTGCGTATTTGTGGGCAGTCGCAATTTGGTTC
Organism: Holophagales bacterium; assembly: GCA_031283145.1. Classification (GTDB taxonomy): domain Bacteria; phylum Acidobacteriota; class Holophagae; order Holophagales; family Holophagaceae; genus WRHW01. Next base: position 3,136 of record JAITCJ010000060.1, read on the forward strand.
AGCGCGTGGCTGATAACTTTGCGGCGAATTGCTTTGACGCCCGTGATTTTGACTCGCTCGTCGCTTTCGTCAACAACTACCGGATCAACAATAAACGCTGGTTTGCCTGAATCCCCAACCAGGTCACGGGCGATAAGTCCGCCCAAATTAGAAGCGTGTTCTCCAAAGATGCCGATTTTCAGGTCTTCCACCATCCTGTCATTTACATAAAAAGTGCCGTGTGGCATTGGGTGCAGTAAGCCGCCGCGCCCCGATACAGCGTCCAAGTCGTTAATTGATGTTTTACTAGAAGCCAAGAAGCGCTCAATAGCGTTTTTACGGAATTGAAATTGCTCGGTAATTGACATGCTTTCAAACGGAGCTAATTCTTCCGGCGTGTGTTGGATTTCCTGAGTGAATTGTTCAACGTCGCCTTCAAACACGGCAATCTTTGTTGATGTTGAACCTGGATTGATTGAAAGGATTCTGTAGCGCTTGAAAAATGTATCAACAGGCGTACGTTGCCAAACGCCGTATTTGTGCATACGAAGTGTGTTCGCTTTTACCGTTAAGCGTATGTCTTCGGCAGTACAATCCAGCGCCAGGCTCATGCCCCTGAACTTCAAGCCAAAAATAGAGCCAAATTTTTTGGCTTCAGGGAACTGTGTCGAGAAGAGGTGGAATAGCAAGTTTCCGGTATCCAGATTTGGACATATCAATACGTTTGGCCTGTCTTCAAAATCATGGTCCTGATAGTACATAGCGGAGCGCTGACTCAATGCCGCGCTCACTTTTACGCCTCCCTGCAGCTTAATTGTAGAGTAGCGTTCTCCTTTCTCAACACGTTTAGACATGACTTCCGGTAAAAGTTCCGCTGCTTGACGAACCAGGTCCGCTCCTTGCCCTTCGTCTGACCCACGATGCGAATAACTGACCATTGCGCCGCAGATAGTTGGCAGTACTGTTTCCGGGAACAAATCGCGGGTAATAGCACAGGTGCCAACGGCAACTTCCGCGAGAATGCGGGCGTCCATGACGGCGTTTACGCCAGCGTCCCCTAAAACCAGTATGTTTTCAGGAAAGAGCGACTGCGGGTGATTGTCGGGCAAAACGATTACACCGGCTTCTGTTACTATTTTACGGCCTTTCAGGAGTTTTATCATTGGTCTGAAAAATTCTTTAGGACCATACACAGCGCCGCCAACAACGGCATCGGCGTGACCCGCGAGAACGGCTAATATAGCAAACCATGACGGGTGCGATGCACGTTGAATCGCTTCGCTTTTATCAATAGATTCTCCCAGTTTGTCAAGGCGCTCGATCAGGAGATCGGCGTACATGCCAGCTAAATCCTTACGCTGGCCGATGTCTATAAAAGCGCACTCTGAAAAAGCATAGGC
>JAITCJ010000091.1 GCA_031283145.1 Holophagales bacterium
GCCAAAGTTTTTGAAAAACAGGGAAACCCTGATTTTTCAAAAACTTGCGGGCGGCGATTGCTCGCCGCCATACCAACTTGCAATCAAACGTAATGCCGTTTGATTGCAAGTTGGTATCAATCTCGGCATAGCAGTTCAACTACAAAAAGTTGAACTGCTATTATATGTCTCTCTATTTCTTCATCTCTCTTTTGAGTGTAATCGTGTAGGGGACATCGTATCTCCCTTGCAGAAACAACACAATTTTGTACGGTTTGTCGAGAGTATTCTTAAATTCTATTTTAGGCTTTTGTGTTCTTTCCTGAACCAAATTTATCTTTTTGATTTCGGCAAGGAGGGGATCATCGGATTTATGGGGTATGCCCCAGTTCATAAAAAAATCATTCAGCGGAAAAGCCCGCAGACTTGCCGTAATTTTTTCACCTGGGAGGACTTCTATAGAAAAATTCCTCATGCCTCCAAAGCTATCATTATCGGCAACAGTGAATACGGCCTTATGTCCGGCGGCGTTGATTTCACTTAAATACGGCAGCGTTTTTTCTTTCAGCACGGTAACTTCTCTGGGTACTTCCACTACTATGTTGCCGGGCTTACTGTAATCAACTTCAGGCGGCTTTTGATCCTGAGCGGCAATCGTTGCTGGAGCGAGAGCCAAATAAAAAATTGTTGTCAGCAGGTTTGATTTGCTCATGAGTCCTCCTTAAATAACGGCAAAATGTCTGACTTATAACGAGTCGCAATCAAATGGTTTTGCAACGATAGTGAAACAACTTTAAAACGGTACGTTGCCCTGTGCCTTTCGTCTGCGCTGCCGTTCCGCTTTTAATGGAGTCAATCGCCGTAAAGTCACTGTGCTGCCTCGCAGCGCCAGCGCCAACGGCGATTTGCCTCCATTCCTGTCGGCGGTTCGCGTAACGAAAGCGCAGCCTTGAAACGAAGTGCCTCCAACTTGAATTAACAGGACAGTTTAAAAGTTGATTGGCTATATCTCAAACGATTGAGACTCGGTGTAAGTTGATTGGCTATATAGCAGTTCAACTGCGAAGTGTTGAACTGCTATACATAAAGCGCGTCAGAATCTCCAGCGCCCGTTGATACTAAGCCAACTGGGGTTCACGGGGTTCCAGCCTTTCACGACAGTACCAGCGCCGAAAGAGTATCCGGGCAAAATTGTGCTTAAGATTGTGCCGCCTGTAGTGTAGTCGGCGTGCGATCGCCATTCGCTCATGCTGAAAGCGGCTCCTACTATGATATTTCTAGTGATGCTGTAGTCAACGCCGACGCGCCAGCCAAATTTAGGACTGCTGTCAAACTCCGCCTGCGACTCGGTCAGTATGCCAAGCCCGTCATGAGACGCCGACCACTTGGTGAGCATTACACCGGCGTGGGGAACCACCTTTTCCCAAGGGGTTTTGAACAGGACTTCAGCGCCAAGGCTCATGCCATTCAGCGACAGGGTCGTCTCAAGTTCGGGGCGTTCTTTGCCGCTGACGGCGAAGTAATTCAGAAATCCGCGAAAATTGAGAGCGCTGTTCTCGTTCCTCGTGATGTCGCATGTGGCTTCCAGCCCGAATCCCAGGGAACTGTTGGTAAAAGCCCTGTAGTCGTACTGAGTGGAAATAATGGAGACCCCCGCCGTGATCCGGCTGGCAAAAGTCTCCTGTCCGAACATGGATTGACCCGCGAGAGCCAAACACACTAGTGGAAGAAATGTTTTCATATTTGTAATCTCCTGGACATGTTGTTAAGGCTTAGAATCTCAGACCGCAGCTAAAGCCATAGGTTCTCCAAGTGGTATAGCCGCTTGGCGTCCCAAACCTAATGCTATACGCGACATTGCTCGTATTAATTCTGTGAGAATACTGTGTGGTCGTATTAGCAATACCGGGTATCCTGATTCGGTTCGTAGTTTCCCAGTTCTCCGTTATTAAGTAGCCGCTTACCAGGAGGTCGTTGAAGACGTTGCCGATAGTCAGTTCTGTGAAAGCCCTCAGTTTATTGTAAATTGGTATGCTGAGCGACCACTTGAGGTCAACGTAGTAGGCATCCGGCCCTGTGAACACGCCGCGGCCTCCTCCCAGGAAGTAAGCCAGTGTGCCCGGCGTGTCGTTGGATACTGGAAGTATTCTTGGACGTGTATCGCCTGAAGCGACGCCTGGCAGGTACTCGGTCAGGCTATAGCTGGTCGGGGCGCCGGTCGTGTACTGACCCAGTACGCCAAGTGTTGACTGCACCTGGCCGGGATTGCCGTAAGTCCACGTGACACGGAAGTTGAACCTGTTGTGTCTGCTTGAGGCGTACTCGCCAAAAGCGTCGTACTCGTCAATGTTGTAACCCGCTTCGGCGTAAATATCGTCAAACCTGATGGCCGTCGTGGCGTTTTCATCTCCCCAGGTCACACGGCCTTTGCTCCTGGAAGAAGTCCAGAAGCCGCTCGCTTCAACATAACTGGTGGCGGTGCGGTAGAGGGGCACAGACCACTCAAATTCAATGCCGTAGTACCTTCGCGGATTATCAGGATCGTAATCCAGCCAGTTTTCAATCGTCGTCCTGGAACCCGTCCAGTCAATCTCGTCGGTTAGCACATTGACTACGCCGCGTCTGTACAGATTGTCCTCAAACTTGCGATAAACTATGGAGGACCTGATGAAACCGCCGTTGCTAAAGCTGCGGCGATAGGCAAATTCAATTTGTCTGGATAACTCAGGCTTGAGATCAGACGTGATGTACTTGCCAAAATCCGCGTTGTAACGCCTGGATTCGGTGTAGTTGTTTGTGTTCAGAATGTCTGACAGTTCAACCAAAGTCATCCTGTTGTATTCTGAGGCGGGGGTGGCCGACCAGTAGTTCTGAACAGTGATATTGCCTGGGCGTCTCTGATAGGAACCCAGGTTGCCGAATCCCAGCGTCCCGCGGAAATGAGCGTAAGACAGGGATAGAATCTGCCTATTGTCGCCATTTATGTCATATTTGACTTCAAGCCTGGGAGATATGTCGCTGCTGCTGATGTCTGTACCATAGTGGCTTTCGTTGGTCCACTTATCAAAGCGCAGTCCCGCCATCACCGTCCATTTATTGTTTATCAGCCAGAGGTCGTTCAGATAAAAGGCATCGGATGTGTCGTAGTTGTGCATATCATCACCCTCCTGTGTGTAATACAGGTATTCAGGGATGTACGCGGCGCCTGTGGCAGTTATAGCGGCCCATCTGGAGTAATTCGCGTTGCGCCACGCGTCTGTGTTGAGCGGGCTGAGGAAATAATTATAGACGGCGTATTTCTTATCCGCTGAAATACCGGGGACAAAGAAACGCTTATTATTCATGCCATTATAGACGTCAACAAGTCCGGTCTCTTTAAGTCGTTCAACCCCGATGTCAACGCTGTGTGTGCCATTTGACCAATAGTAATTGGCCGAGTATGTTTCATTCTGGCGGAGTTCGGCATCTGCGCTACCCCTGTCGCCATTTGTTATATATGTCGCTGAAGTCGCGTTGGCAGCATTATAATTTTCTATACTGGCGCCTGTCGCTCCGTTGTCGCGCCAGGTGCGAATAACGACCGGATCATCGAAACCACTGGACCAATTTATTGCTTTCTTGGTTTTGCCGTATTTGACGTCAAGGACGCCATTGCCGATTATGCCAGTGTAGTTTAAGCCGGCCAATGTCCTCGTTGACTTCTGTCGGTTGGGGGAGGGTTCGAGGTTGCCAAATTGGTTGTCAAATAAGTCGCTGTCATCCTGGGTGTAATTAAATTCCAACTGGTGGGATGAGCTTATTAGCCAGTACAACTTGTACTGGTTGACAATGTCTTCAGAGCCTTTGGCCTGATACAATAGTGTATGTGTGGGGGACGTCGCGCCAAAGGTGTAGCCTGGCATCGCCGCGCCATAGCCCATTATGTACGGATAGTAATGGCCATAGTTATTGGCTGCGCTGATAATATTTGTGTAACTGGACGTCTCATCACTAAAGGGACTCCATGTTCTTCCATAGCTGAAAGTCAGGTGGTTTTTGATGATTGGACCTGTGACCGTGAGTTGGTAACTCCGATCCAAAGCCTCATCTTGGACGGTACTCTTGGAGTAAAGCATCTGAGGGAGAGTGCTGTTTGGATTTGTATAGTTGATCCTGTAAAACCTTGCGGGCGACTGACGGTTGCTGTACCAGTCCGGCCTGTCAAAATCGGCGCGGAAAGAAGCCGAGAAATTGTTTGTCCCCGTTTTTGTCGTGAGATTTACTATACCGCCCGATGTGTTGCCGTACTTGGCGTTAAGGGGCGATTGAATGACCTGTACGCCTTCCGTCAAATCCTGAATAACATAGGCTGTTTGGCGGCCATAGCGTAAAAAATTGTCCCTTACTGAAACGCCGTTGATTAAAAACTGGGAGGCGCCGCCCGGAGCGCCTCTGAAAGCCGGATAATCGCTTGAGCCGGAAACGCCTGGGGCTAAAAAGAGAGCCCCTTGAGACGTCAGACTTACGGGCAGCTCAGCCAGCTTTGCCACGGGTATTGACGTGGCGGTCTTGGTGTCGGTTTTATCAACCTGGACATTTTCGCTGGAAGCTGTTATTTCGACCTCAGTTGTGCTGGAGCCGACTTCCCTCATGCGCAGGTCCTGACGGAAGGTTTGACCGGCGTCAATTCTGAAAGTGGCCTTGGAACCAATGTATCCGTCTTTTGATATGGTGATTGTGTACGTGCCGGACGGCAGCAACATGAACCTGAAATTGCCACTGGCGTCTGTGGGCATTGATCTTGAGCCTAGTATGGCGTCGCCGGCAATCTGAACCCTCACGCTTGAAATAACAGCGCCTTTGTCTGTCCTGATTGTGCCAACGACGGTGCCGACGGTCTCCTGACCTGCAAGCGCGACGCCGGCAAGCATCGCAGCCACAAGCGGTAATCGAATCATATTCCGCATAGTTTTTTTCTCCAAATTAAAAAATCAGCTAAAACCTGATGCTTAACGATATGTCAAACGTGACTTTTGTCCTGGTTTTGGACTCTGTATGAGCATCAAAACCGGTGTAGGCAAATGGCACGTAGTTGGCTTGCTTCCATGTTATAAATCGGGCGTTGCCCTCTACAGCCGCGTTTGGCGTGAAATTGTACCTGACGCCGGAGTAAATGACCGGCTGAAAGCCGCGTACTGACACGACATGATTTAAGCCTTCACGATATACGATGGTACTTGCTGTGGTTGAATACGCGTTTTGAACGTTCACTTCCCCAAGCGCTTCCTGGAAAGAAATCCACATGGTGTAACCGAAACCGAAATGGGCGCTCAAAGTATCGTCGAAATATTTTCTGTAACCCAGCATGATGCCGTAACCATCAAGCTGGTCTTTCCTCATATCAGCAGAAAAAAAGTTGGTAATGAATCCGTAGGCGGTACCGGTTGGATGAGTGCTGTCAACAGCAACTGGATAATAGCCCAATCCGAACTTGGTTGCTTCGCGTTGAACAGATTGAAAATACTGGTAGTTGAACTCGCAAAATACAGCCGAGGCCTCTGACATCGTTTTCTCGACCCAAAGACCGCCGCCGATTGTGCCGCTTGTATTCTGCGGTTCCTTTCCGGCCAGAGTTGCCCCAAACGCAACTCTGCCGCCCATTGACCACTCAGGCGTTTGCGCTAAAACTCCTGTTCCGGCCAATGCGCAGAGCAAAAATAAGGCAGGTGTTAACTTCATTGTGGGAACCCTCCTATGTAATGAGGTTAAATGTTGCTTCCGTTAGGCTTAACGAAAGAAAGAGGTGACTTGTTGCTTGAACACAGGTTATATCAGGCACAAAAGCGGCATTTTGGTTCCCGCTGTGAGAAGGCGGGAACCAAATGCCAAATTGTTCGGAATGAAAGGCCATACAGTCCATCCAATGTTGCCTGTGTCAAAAACCGAAAGCGGAAAATTTTCAACTTCGGTACACCAGTTTTACACGTAAAAAATTTTTTTCAAACTTTTTTTCAAAAAATTTAGGAACTTTTTTCCTGATTTTGCAAACGTTGAT
>JAITCJ010000095.1 GCA_031283145.1 Holophagales bacterium
CTTTTGAACTTTCCCGCTCCGCTCACGTTCTTCAGTGTCGAAAATCAGGTGAGCCTTATCTTTTTCACCCCCTGGCGGTAGCCAGAAGCCTTGCGGAGTGGAATTTAGATTCTGTCAGCCTGGTGTGCGGATTACTTCATGATGTTGCTGAAGATACTACAATTACCCACGAAGAAATTACCAAACAATTCGGCGTTGAGGTGGGAGAGATTGTTGATGGTCTCACGAAGATATCAAAGCTGGAATTTCAAGACCGCGCTTGGCTGAATGCGGAAAATATCAGAAAATTTTTGGTCGCTATGGGAAAGGATGCGCGCGTATTGTTGGTGAAGCTGGCCGACCGTCTGCACAATATGAGAACGCTTGTACCTATGCGTGAAGAAAAGCGCAGACGCATCGCTCATGAAACTATGGAATTATACGCGCCGCTGGCTAATCGCTTTGGGATGGGTCATGTACGCATGGAGCTGGAAGACCTCGCTTTTGAAGTTCTTGAACCCGACAGTTATGAAGCTTTGAGTGATACCGTCAAGAGCAAGATACAAAACAACGGCACACAAGCTAAAGATATACAATTGACACTGGAGAATCTGCTTATCGCAAATGGCATAAAAGCTGAGGTCTTCGGGCGTGTTAAAAGTTTGTACGCCATTTGGCGCAAAATGGGTATTCAGAAAAAGAAATTGGATGGGATTTTTGATTGGCTGGCATATCGCGTAATTTGTCCGGACAGGACAACCTGCTATATGACTTTGGGTGTTGTACATGCTCTGTATAAGCCTATTCCTGGAAGATTTAGGGACTACATCAGTCTTCCAAAAGATAATGGCTATCAAAGTATTCACACCTCAGTACTGATGCCTACCGGTGACAGCTTTGAAGTTCAAATCCGCACTAAAGAGATGCACACGCACGCTGAATCTGGAATTGCTTCGCACTGGACATATAAAGAAGGTTTCATAGCCAATCGCCAAAATATCAATCAAGTCGCGTTTTTGCAGCGAATGGCGGAATTGAATCAGAATACCAGCGACAGCCAAGAACTAGTTGTCAACTTAAAGGGCGAATTAGTTTCAAGTCAAATTCAGGTTTTTACGCCTAAAGGCGAGTTAAAGAACTTGCCGGAGGGTAGTACGCCCGTTGATTTTGCCTACAGTATTCACACCGAAATTGGACATCACTGCGCGGGCGCCAAAGTCAATGGTCGAATAGTTCAACTGCGGCATCAATTAGAAAGCGGCGATCGAATTGAAATTATGACCAGACCTGATCGCAAACCCAGCCGTGACTGGCTCACATTTGTAAAGAGCGCAACCGCTAGATCAAGCATCCAATCATTCATCCGCGAGGAAGAACGGCATCATGCTATAGAAATAGGCAAAGAGCGCGTAGATCGGGACTCGCAGGGGCTTGGCATCAACTTGGATCAACCGGAATACCAAGGAATTCTTGATCTCAGGCTCAAAGAGCTGAAAATGGCCGATTGGGAAGCCTTTTATGCCGCTGTCGGCTTTAACCGTATTTCAACACTTCACTTGTTTGAGCCTATTTTGCAAGATGAAGCCAACAAAAATAAAAAAGATGACTTAACGGTTGTTGAGCCGGACACAATTCTGGTTGACGAAAATGTTGGCATACTCTTTACCTTAGCTCATTGTTGCAAACCTATTTGGGGCGACGACATTGTTGGCTACACAACAAGGGGGCGCGGGATTAGTATCCACAGAGCAATCTGCCCCCACTTAAATTCAAAAGCAATGCCGGTAGAACGACGTATTAGCGTTGCGTGGGGGAATCAGAGCAGAACTGTTTTTGACGCCGAAATCGCGGTAAATACCACTGATCAGACAGGTCTGGTCGCCGCGATTTCAAGCGTGCTGCAGCAGGCCGGAATTTTAATTCAGCACTTTAACGCATCCACAATAAATGAAGACGTTGCGATAATCCACATTGCCATGCGCGTTAAGGATAGAAACCACTTGGTTGATATAATGGGAGAAATACGCCATATCAAAGGCGTCAGTTCTGTTGAGCGGGTAAGAGGATCTTTTTTCAGCCACCATCATTCACGCGGCAATCTGACAAATTTCCATATGGCAAATTCCTGAAAATGGGAGTTCTTCGTGTTTGGCAAAGTTCAGAATATTCATTTTGTTGGCATTGGCGGGATAGGAATGTCCGGTATAGCGGAAGTTCTTGTCAATCTGGGCTTTAAGGTGAGTGGTTCCGATATAAAACCTGGCGCGACTACAGATCGGCTTTTAAAACTTGGCGCGGCTATCCGCATCGGACACGACGCTAAATGTGTCCAGGACGCGCAAGTTGTTGTTGTATCCAGCGCTGTCAAATCAGATAACCCTGAGGTGGAAGCCGCTCATATCGCTAAGATTCCTGTCATTCCACGCGGTGAAATGCTGGCGGAACTGATGCGGATGAAAGAAGGCATTGCCGTTGCCGGCTCACATGGAAAAACAACAACGACCAGTATGATTGCCCACATCCTGAGCAAAGGGGGATTGGATCCTACCATTGTTGTGGGCGGAAAACTTGGGATACTCGGCTCCAACGCAAAATTGGGCAAAGGGCCTACTCTGGTCGCCGAGGCTGATGAGTCTGATGGAAGTTTCCTGATGTTAAGCCCAACATGGGCAATTATTACTAACATTGACCGCGAGCATTTAGATCACTATCAGGATTTGGATGAAATCAAGGATTCCTTTATTGATTTTGCCAATAAGGTTCCATTTTACGGATGTGTCCTTGCTTGCATGGACTGCGCGAATGCAGCTTCAATCCGTCCGCGTTTGCGCCGCCAGGTTCACACCTATGGGACTAATCCACAAGTGGATATTCAAGCCCGCGATATAAGGCAGGATGGGTTTAATACTCACTTCCATGTGAGGGCATTCGGGCAGAGCCTGGGAGATTTTTGCCTTCGCGTCCCCGGTCGTCACATGGTATTGAATGCCCTCGCGGCTATTGGAATGGCTTTGGAAATGGGGATAGAGGCCGATCTTATTCGTGCCGCGCTGAATGAATTTACCGGGGCTGACCGAAGATTCACGCTCAGGGGTGAACGTGATGGCGTCCTTGTGGTTGATGACTATGGACACCACCCAACGGAGATTGCCGCGACGCTGTCAGGCGCGCGTTCAGGTTTCCCTGACCGCCGGATAGTCGTTGCCTTTCAGCCGCATCGCTACTCCAGAACACAAGCTCTCTTAGATGAATTTGCCAGAGCTTTTTTTGAGGCTGATGTTGTCGTTGTCAGCGACATATACCCGGCAAGCGAGACTCCAATACCGGGCTTAACGGGCCAAACACTTGTTGACGCGCTGCGCTCAACCGGACAAAGAGAAGTTCACTACATACCCGACATCCAGAATATGCCAAGCGCTCTGCGCGAAATTACTCAATCAAAAGACCTGCTCATTACCTTTGGGGCAGGAAACATAACGCAGGTGGGGTCGGCATTTTTGGGAAACTGATATTTACATGCCAAAAGTAGTCAATATTGAACCAACGCCAAATCCTGACGCCCTGAAATTTGTGGTTAAAGAGCCATTGCTTGCAAAAGCTGTCCGCTCATTTCAAGATTTCGCCTCAGCGGTTGGTGATCCGTTGGGGTCAGCCATTTTTGCTCTGGGCAATGTAACGTCTGTTTTCTATATGGACAGATTTGTTACTGTCAATAAACACCATACAGCGGATTGGGCGGAGCTGATCGATCCCATTTGTGACGCCATCGAAGATTGCAGAATTGAGAATGCTACAACGAACAGTGAAAATAATGCTGCTCTTGAAAACGACGGTACATTACAAAAAATCATTGATGTTGTGGACAGCCAAATTCGCCCCGGACTGGCCGGCGATGGCGGAGGTCTGGATGTTATTTCGTTTGACGGCAAAATACTCACCATAGCCTATCAAGGCGCGTGCGGCTCTTGTCCCGCTGCTGGGACAGGTACTCTGCAATTCATAGAGGGATTGCTGCAACACGAGGTTGATCCGTCAATCAAGGTTGTTATGTCTTAGAATTAATCATCGGAAGGAGCTTCCCATGCGCCCCGCAGCGATAGCCTTAACACTTTTTTCCGTTGTCTCATTAGCGGCGCAAACACCCCCCGCTAATGCGCAAAATTTACCAAAGCGTGTCTTTAAGGACGCCAAGGTAATACCTCACACCCCTGTAAAAAACCAGGGCAGCAGTGGAACATGCTGGTGCTTCGCGACTGTTTCTCTTATAGAATCTGAAATTCTCCGCAAGGGCAAAGGTGAATATGACCTTTCAGAAATGCACCTGGTCCGCGCCACTTACCCCCGCAGCGCAAAAGCCTATATGCGGCTTCACGGCGCGATGGATTGGGGGCAAGGCGCTCAAAATACCGACGCGCTTTACGCGATGTCGCAAGTTGGCTTAGTCCCTGACACCCTATACACTGGCCTCTTGCCTGGCGAAAAAAACCACAATCATTCTGAACTTGAAAAAGCCCTGGGCGGTTTCTTATCCGGTATTAAGAGCGCCAAACGTCTCACCACGGCCTGGCCAAAAGCGGTTGAAGGCATTTTGGACGCTTATTTAGGCAATCTTGTTACTTTCTCTTTTATTTACGGAAACCGAACTTGGACGCCAATGAGTTTTATGAAAGAACACCTTCAGATCAATCCGTCTGACTATGTTAGCGTTGGGACATTTACGCTATACGCTCCATACAGCCGGTTCCGCGTGGAAACGCCGGATAATTGGAGTCAGGATTCCAGTTTCATAAACGTGCCTTTTGATGATTTCGCTTCGCTCCTGGACTCAGCCATAGACAAGGGCTTTAGCTACGCCATCGCGTCGGATGTCAGCGAACCAGGTTTCGTTATGAATAAAGGCTGCGCTCTGCTTTTAGACCCGGACTCAAAGCCTGAAGAAGAAAAAGAGATTGCGGTTGTTACCCCTGAACTCAGAACAGCAATGTTCGACGATTGGCGCACAACTGACGATCACAGTATGCATTGTGTCGGGACTGCCACAGACGACAGCGGCAATAAGTTTTACCTCGTCAAGAACAGTTGGGGTACGGAAAACGGTCCATATAAAGGCTTTCTCTACATGAGCCGCAACTTCATGCTGGCCAAAACCCTGTACATCACTGTGCATAAGGACGCGCTGCCAGCGGATTTGAAAGCCAAACTAGGCATTAAGTGACCGCTATAGCAGTTTTCGTTTTTATTGCTTGCACAACGGTGGGCAGTGCCCACCATTAAGCAATAAGCGGCCGTGATTTATACCAAATCACATTGCTGTTGTGCAAAAGCGGTAGCGCAACATGCCACAAACAGCCGCATTCGCACGACCATTTGTAGCATTGGCAATGGGAACTGGTATTACAAGTAAATTCCGGCATAGCAGTTCAACTACAAAAAGTTGAACTGCTATATTTACGCCGTTTCTTCTGCGCTTCCGCAATTTCTGAAACGGCGTTTATTGCCTTTCGTATTTGATCTTCGTTGTTGAAAGCGCCAATGCCAAATCTTGCCGCGCCGTGAATTTTATCTGTGCCTAAGTGTTCGTGAACCATTGGCGCGCAGTGCAGACCGGCGCGACACGCGATGTTATGATCAATGTCCAGTATTGCGCCCGTATTTTCCGCTTCCAAACCATCAACATTGAAAGAAAGAACGCTGATTCTCTCTTTGTCAGGTACGTCATTAGCGCAATACATAGTTACGCCTTCAATTTCAGCCAAGCCATCACGCAAAATTTTCCACAACGTCATTTCATGCCGATGTATGGCATTAAGCCCATACCTGTTGACCCATTTAACACCGGAATTCAATCCGGCAATGCCAGGAAGATTAGGCGTACCATATTCCATACGGTAGGGGTACTCGTCCGGGTGATTGCGCTGTATGCTCTTTACACCCGTGCCTCCGGCACGCGTATGCCTGATTTCAACGCCATTTCTGACGTACATTCCGCCAATGCCCATCGGTCCCATCAAACTCTTGTGTCCTGTGAAACAAACAACATCGGCGCATAGGTCATCCATCTTCACTGGAATAATGCCGGCGCTTTGACTGACATCCAATATTAAGATAATGCCCCTTTCGCGGCAGGCGCGGCCAACAGCGGCGGCATCCTGTACCGTGCCTGTGACATTAGAAGCGTGGTTCATCACAACGGCTCTGGTGTCATTTCTGAAACGCTTGATAATCTCCTGGGGATCAACATGACCGGAATCATCAAAATCAACCCAGTCAACCGGACAGCCCATCTGCTCCAGCTTCCAAAGAGGGCGCAGTGTTGCGTTATGCTCTAAATGAGTGGTAACAACATGATCGCCGGGATTGATTATTCCCCAGATTGCCAAGTTCAGTGAATCAGTGCTGTTGCAACCGAATACCAGCCTGTTTGGATCTGTGCCGCCAAAGAACTCGCAGAGCAGACCGCGGGTTTCGTCCAGCAGGGAACCAGCGTCCAGACAGAGTTCGAAACCGCCGCGGCCAGGGTTCACGCCCACTCCGCGGTAAAAGGTATCCATCTTTTCATAGACTTCCTGGGGCTTAGGAAAGGATGTCGTCCCGTTATCCAGGTAAATCATTTTGACTTCCGGAGGTATGGGAAGATTCAAGCAGGTCATGGTTTTTCCTTTCGCAACAATTCCGCCATGACGAACCATGTTGTATGGGTCACGTAATGTCACTAACTGATACCAAGTCGCGTTCAATTGACATTGAACGCTAAAGCGCCAAAGTTTTTGAAAAACAGGGAAACCCTGATTTTTCAAAAACTTGCGGGCGGCGATTGCTCGCCGCCATACCAA
>JAITCJ010000138.1 GCA_031283145.1 Holophagales bacterium
GCAGGATTTTTCGCGTTTCCGTTATCATTTTCATCTCTTCTTTGGTATATCCGCCGTCACAAAAATCGCCAATATGGGGTATGCAATTACCCTTTATTGGAAACGGGAATGTCGCAGGCATGCCTTCTTCCCCCAAATCGCGCCAGCCGCCCATCCCCGCTCCTGAAACGGCTTGATATGTCGCGTACACAATCCGTTTTAAACGATAAGCCTTATGAAGGGGACTCAAAGCGACGACGGCCTGTATGGTAGAGCAATTGGGGTTCGCGATAATTCCTTTATGCCGTGCTATATCCTCCGGGTTGACTTCCGGTACCACGAGCGGCACGTTTTCGTCCATGCGCCAAGCGGAGCTGTTGTCCACTACTGTACATCCATACTCTGCGGCGATTGGCGCGAAGCGCAAACTAGTTTCGCCGCCCGCCGAAAACAGCGCGATATCAATGCCGCCGTTTTTGTTAAATGATTCCTGTGTTAGTTCCTCAACGGTGTAATTGCCGCCGTTCCAGCGGATTACGGTACCAACTGAACGCGCCGTGGCAAACAAATATAAGTTCGCTGTGGGGAAATGCCGTTCCTCAAGGATTTTGAGGATTTCACGACCCACCATGCCGGTCGCCCCGACAACAGCCACGTTGTATGCCTTCATCGCTTCTCCTCATCATGCGCGCCCATGGCGAAAAACCTGTCGTGTATCGCGTTTACCGCCGCTTCCGTGTCTCTCTCGTCAACAAGAATGGTAATTTTTATCTCTGAAGTAGATATCATTTTTACGCCGATATCGACGGCGTAAAGAGCCTCGAATACGCCGGAAGCAACGCCCGGCGTTGATTCCATACCCGCGCCTACGACAGATATTTTCGCGACGCGGTCGTCATATTTCAGATCGGTGTAGCGAATAACGTCTTTGTTTTCCTCCAACGCGCCCAAGACCTTGCCCAATTCGGAACGCACGACCGTAAAGGATATGTCTCCAGACCCCGTGCCTGCCGTTCTGGTTATTACGCCCACAGAAACGCCCTCTCGGGCTATCAAGGAAAAAACATTGTAGGCTCCTCCAGGCTCGCCCTTTACGCCCAGAAGCGTAACGCCCGCTATTTCCTTATCTACAGTCACGCCGCTGACATACATCCGTTCCATATATGGCACATCCTTAACTAATGTCCCTTCCGCGTCTGAAAAACTTGAGCGAACGATGAGCGGGACACGGTATCGTTTCGCCATTTCAGCCGAGCGGTTGTGCAGAACCTTCGCGCCTAGTGACGAAAGCTCCAGCATTTCATCATAACTTATTACACGGATTTTCCTAGCGTTTTTTACGATACGCGGGTCGGCGGTATAAACGCCATCAACATCTGTGCATATTTCGCAAAGGTCTGCATTCAGCGCGACTGCTAGCGCGACCGCCGTCGTGTCCGACCCGCCGCGTCCAATTGTCACCACATCGCCGTATTTATTCATCCCCTGAAAACCCGCCACGACGGCGGTATTGCCTTGTTCAAGCTCAAACCGCAACCTTTCCGGGTCAACCGACTTTATCCGCGCATTGCCGTATGCCGACGTGGCGTTTATACCGGACTGCGCCGCATTTAGGGAAACAGATGGCAGGCCTTGCGCACGCAAGGCTATCGCCATCAGTGCTGCGGACTGTTGCTCGCCCGTCGATATAAGAGCGTCAATCTCCCGCTTCCCCGCGCCGCCGCTTATTTTAGCAGCTTTCGCCAGCAATTCGTCCGTTGTGTCTCCCTGCGCCGAAACAACGATAACTAAGCGGTTCCCGTCCGAATAAGTCTTGGCTATATTTGACGCGGCTGAGATGATATTCTGCACATCCGCCACAGAAGTACCGCCGTATTTGCGTACTATGAGCAACTGTACTGCCTCCTCATGTGCCGATTATACTAATCGCGCTTAAAATCCTTGTCCCTGGTGACGTTTCCTCAAGGGCGGCCAGCTTTTCCCGTACCGCCGATGAATCTTCCGCTTCCGTAAGCCACGCGGTTTCGCGTTGACAATGTTTTATCGAAACACGCGGCGCTCCCGGCCACAACCGTGCGGCGACCGCTTCAAATTCTTCGCCGCGTTCCGCGCGTATCATTCTTCTTTCGGCGCGGGTGGGGGGGAGAATATCCAATGTTTCGCTTGACCAGTAAATGCCTGTATTTTCATTTATCTTTCGGGCAGCCTCAATAACGTCGCTGACAACGGCCGATGCCGTCGGGTATTTTCCCGCGCCACGTCCGTAAAACATGACATTTCCAACGGCTTTCGCGCCAAGCAGGACGCTGTTGTACACGCCATCCGCGCTATACAGCGGATGCCCGTAAGGAACAAGTCGCGGCGCGACATAGGCTTCGGCTGACGATCCCGAAAGTCGCGCACCAGCGATAAGTTTTATGTTGTACCCCAAGGATTTGGCGCATAAAAAATCAGCCTCCGTGAGCCGCGCGATTCCTTGTGTTTCGATATCCGTCCACACGGCGCGGCAACCAGACGCGAGTGACAACAGGATGGAAAGCTTGCGGCAGGCATCAAGCCCCTCAACGTCCGCCGCTGGGTCGCTTTCCGCGTATCCCGAGGTCTGAGCTTCGCGGAGGGCTTCCGCGAAGCCTTTCCCACCCACGCTCATTTCTGTCAATATATAATTCGAGGTGCCATTCAAAATCCCTTCTATGTATAGTATCTTATCAAAGAGCAAATTACGGACTATGGGGGCAATTAACGGAACGCCGCCGCCAACGCTGGCCTCAAACAAAAAATTAACGCCGTTATCGCGCGCAAGGGCAAGAAGTTCGGCTCCGTAATCGGCGACCAATTCCTTATTTGAAGTAACGATATGCTTGCGAAGCGATAACCCGCGTTTCGCGTAAGCGTAAGCCGACTCAAGGCCGCCCATAGCCTCGACTATTACACGAATGTCCCCGTCGTTCATAATATCGTCTATATCGCGGGTCATATATGGGTCGGCTTCACTGCTGGGGTAATCGCGCCTGACAAAAACGCGCTTAACTTTAACAGGTTGCCCCGCCTGTCGTTCAACGGTCTCGCTGTTTTGCCCCAAAACATCGAAAACACCGGAGCCGACCGTACCGTAACCAAGAATGGCAATATTTACCATAGGCTGTCCCTTTTCGGCAAGCTGAATGCTGAATTTGAATCGCTTTGGAACTTCACCAGCCAATTCCCATTCTTTTATTTACTGTCTTCATTTAGCTTTGACTTCACCATTGAAAAGGCTGCCCCTTTCCTCTTTAGATGGCTTTCCCTTTGGCTTTAGAATCGAACAATACCAAAATGCCATACAGAATTGCGCCGATAACAATAAAACTATCCGCCAGATTAAAAACCCAGTATTCCCAGGAGCCGAACCAGAAATCCAGGAAGTCAACCACATG
>JAITCJ010000175.1 GCA_031283145.1 Holophagales bacterium
AAAACTAGCCACAACAGCGACAGAGTATTCAAATCCGAATAGCGTAAATAATCCCACCCCCAGCAGCATGTCGTGAACCAGGCCAATGATGGTGCTGAGCGAGAAGCTGAAAGTGAAACGGAACATCACGTATAGCAATATGGCTCCCAGCGCCCACGCGACGGCGGTAAGCGTTTTCTTTGTCCATTCACCCGCGACGGAGGGCGAAAAACTCTGGGTACTCTGTACGCTTAAATTACCCAGTCTGTAATTATTTTCAATATAGCCCTTAATTTCCCGCGGCCAATTTTGTATGTCATCCAAATTAGTGATAAAGCCCTGACCCTTTTGTTTTATGTCTGATAACTTGGCGAGGTGTTCGGAATACGCTTGTTCTATTTGATCTTCCTCGCCTTGTAAATTTAGGGGATTGCTTTTAATTAAGTCGTCAAGTATGTCCTTTGTCTCCTCAGCGTTCAGGTCAGGGCGCGGGTCTTTGGCGGATTCAGGGTCAACATTGCGCAGTGTGGCGGTAACTTGCTTTTTGAGCTGGGCGGCGTCTTTTACATCCTGGCCTTTTCTCGCGGGGACTTTTACGGAATAATCGCGGAATAATTCAGTCCCTTTATAGTTCACAACATTTGCGTCAGCGTAACCTCCTTTGGCGAGTTCCGCGCGAATGCTTTCCGCTGTGACGTCGCCTTTGTATCGCACTACCATATCTAAGCCGCCGATAAACTGCATACCCAGCTTGACGCGGCTGTTTTGGACGCCGTTCCAGGGCTGGGCGGCCAACAGACAAATGACAAGCACGGCGCCGGAAATTCCCAGAGCTATACTTTTGTATTTCATGAAATCAAATTTAGCGCCCTTAAACATAGTGTACGTCCCAACAGACAAAGTTTTTGTATTGGGGCGCTTCTCCAATATCCAGTCATAAATCCAATGGCTGATGAATATGCTGGTGAACAGCGAAGCTACTATACCCACGGTCAACGCCACGGCAAAGCCCTTTACCGGTCCTGTTCCGAAAATGAACAGCAGAAGAGCCGCGAACAGTTGAGTTACATGGCTGTCAACAATCGTCCAAAATACTCTGTCAAATCCGGCCTGTATTGCCCCCGCCACGCTCTTGCCCGCAACCAGTTCTTCTTTTATTCGTTCATAAATCAGAATATTGGCGTCAACGGCCATACCAAGAGTCAGGGCGAAACCGGCGATACCCGGAAGCGTGATGACAGCGTTAAAACTGCCCATCAAACCTATCATGATTACCGTATTCACAGTCAGAGCCACGATGGCGTTAACGCCTGACCAGTGATAGAAGAAGAGCATGAAAGCAACGACTGCGGCAAACCCAAACAAGCTGGCCCGTACGCCCGCGCGTATGGAGTCAGCGCCAAGAGACGCGCCCATGGAGCGCTCTTCCAAATACTTCATTGAGGCGCGCATTGATCCTGATTTGAGTTTCAGCGCAAAGTCCTCAGCGTCTTCTTTAGTAAAGGAACCTGATATTTGAACGCTGCCGTTAGGGATTGGTTTTTCGCAACCGAGTATGGAAACCAATTTTTTATCTAAAAGGATGGCAATCATGCGGTTTTCTGAAGAAGCCGCCTTTGTGAGCTGGTAAAAATCGTCAGAACCTTTGCTGTTGAGCGAAAAATTAATCACATAGTTTTCGGTAATTGGTGAAAGTCCGGGCATCGCTCTGATAATATCCGCGCCGTCAACGTAGGATTTCAGCTCCACCAGGTGCCAGGCCTTGATAACTTCCTGCTTTTGCTGCCCTTTTTGGTTTTTGGATGTATCCGCCTGACCTCTTTGCCTCAGATCCCTGTCTGATTCCAATTCGGGAACCAGGTCAGTTCCTTCCGGTATTTGGCCATTGAAGTGAGCCAAGGCTTCTTCTTTGGTGGGCCAGCCGTACCTGGTATCCTGCTTGGCTACTAACCGCTGTTCTAATTTTCCGGGCGTTTGAAGCAGGGACTTCATTCGGTCAATTTCAGACTCAGCCAAACCGGGCAATTCCACAATGATGCGGTTGCCTTCTTCGCCCGCCTGTTTGATTTCAGGTTCAGCCACGCCTGTGGCGTTCACGCGGTTTTCAATGATTTGCAACGCGCGTTTGTTTGCGTCGGTTTTAAGTTCTGTCTGATATGAGGGCCTTTGAATCAACCGCGCCCCATCGTTGCCGTAAGAGACCTGGTACCCGTAAAACTCTTTGAAAATCTTTTCCACAGCGGGTTTTTGTTCTGGGGAGAAAGTTACCACTATTACATCGCCTTCAAGTTTTGCAACGGCTGGAGTGGTTTTTTCCTTGAATCTGTCGGATAGTTTGTCGCGGGTATCGGTGAGGTCGTTGGCAAGGGCTTCGTGTCCCTGAACTTCCATAGTGAATTCAACGCCGCCCGCTAAATCAAGGCCCAAACGAATTTTACTCACGGGCAGAAAAAAGTAAGAACAAGCGATGCAGGTCAAAATTGTCAGCGTCAAGCGCCAGAAAGTACGTTTGCTCACAAATCGGCTCCCTGAAATTTAAATTTCAAAGATACAGAAGCGGTGGGGCCTCTCTATATATTAAAGTTAACTGATCATGCTGTGGTTTTTAGAGGGTTCAGGTTCGCTGGCCAGAGCCGCTACCGCGTTTCTGCGGGCCTTAACGATTGCGCCGCCAAGTTTGAGATACAGCAAATTGCCGTCAACCCGATCAACAATCGCGTAGAGGCCGGATGTAAGCAAAACTTCATCGCCTGATTTCAGCTTAGATAATTTTTCTTCTAAAGCTTTACGAGCCTTGCTTTGGGGACGGATCAACAGAAAGTAGAAAAGGAAAATGATGCCGCCGAAAAGCGCTATATTCATCAACATTGGGTTGGTACCGCCGCCGGCGGAACCTTGCTGAAGCAGTGCTGTAGTGAAAAACATTTACAAATCCTCCGTTTGCCAGAGCTGACGAGTCGCGTACGCGAAAACCGGCAGCGATTTATCCAGTAGAGCCTTTCGAGCGGCTCGGGTTAGTCCAACAGTATAGCTCAAATTATGGATGGTGTTTAGGGTTAATCCTAAAAGCTCGCCCGCCTTGAATAAATGATGCAGGTATGCCCTGGAGAATGTCCGGCATGTGTAGCATGAGCAATTTGGATCAAGCGGCGCTTCAGAAAAGCGATGACGCGCGTTTTTTATGTTGATTCGGCCAATGCTCGTGAGCAGACGCCCGTGACGCGCTTCACGTGTCGGTAAGACACAGTCAAACATATCTACTCCCTGCTCAATCCCGAACAATATGTCCTCCGGAGCGCCAACCCCCATCAGATAGCGGGGACGATCTCTCGGCAATTCCTTTACAAGCTCGGAAAGGACCGCGTTCATTTCTTCTTTTGGCTCGCCAACGCTCAAACCGCCTATCGCGAAACCTTGAAACGGGTGTTTTGCGTCAATTTCCAATATGTCTTCCAGATGTTTGCGGCGTAAATCAAGGTACGCGCCGCCCTGGTTTATCGCAAACAGCCCCTGGTGTTCGCCAAGCGGAAAGTTTCTGCAGCGCTTTAGCCATTCGGTTGTTCTTGAAACACTTTTTTCCAGGTTGAGACGCTCTGAGCGCCCGGCGGGACACTCGTCTAAGGCCATAACAATATCGGAACTCAGATTTTTCTGAATTTCCATACTGCGTTCCGGGCTGAGAAAACATTTTGAGCCGTCAATATGACTTTGGAAAGAGACGCCCTCATCCGTAATTTTTCTCATGGGAGCCAAACTGAAAACCTGGAAGCCGCCTGAATCTGTGAGGATAGGGCCATCCCAAGCCATGAAGCGATGCAAGCCGCCCAGCGACCTTATAAGATCATCACCGGGTCTGAGACTGAGATGGTATGTGTTTCCAAGAATAATCTGTGGCTCTATTTCCGTTAGCTGCGCGGGCGTAACTCCTTTCACGCTCCCTTGTGTTCCAACAGGCATGAATGCGGGAGTTAAAACTTCGCCATGGGCGGTTCTAAACCTGCCAACCCTGGCTTGCAATGAATTATTAGTAATACTATGTTCTGAGCGAAATCGGAATATTTCCATAGCTGGTTAAAAACACAATGTATTAAGGTTGCAAATTCTATGAGGTAATTACAAAATCTAGTTTCTGTCTGCGCCCTCCATTTCGCCGTCCGCTCCAAGGTCGCGTCCGGCACTATTCAGGCGCAGCTCATCAACTCCGTTGAAGTTGCAAAACCGGAGTTTTGCAACTGGCTCCTATCTTTAAAAACAATCTCACAAAAAATAATTTTACTGTCATAAGGGCTTGACGTACTGCTCCACATTCGTAATCATATCTCAGGGCATGTCCCGGATCTTTCAACCTTTACTGTTTTGGGCCGAATCTTTCGCTAAGAAAGTTTCGCCTTTATTTTTTTAGGGAGTCATCATGAGCCAGGGTCCCAAAGTTTCAAAATCACCGCCTGCCGCGAAGCCAGCGGAAACCCTTGAGGACGCGGTTTATAAGCCAAGTTTGTCAGATGACAACAGCGCGCTTAGGGGTACGAACCCGCTGATAGCTGTTCCTACGGCGCTTTTAACTTACGCCTGCGTGGCGGCTCTTATTTTCATAGTGGCCACCAAAACAGAAGTTGGCAAACAGGCTGTAAAGAAAACAATAGGCATAGATTTGACGGATGATTCTAAGGACAAAGAGGAGGAACCCCCTCCCCCTCCCCCTCCCATGCCGGCCGCGCCAGTCGCGCCGCCGCTTAAGGTTGAAATTAAGGATCCCCCCCCCCCGCCTCCCACTGGGCAGGAAGTTGTTCCTGATACAGCGCCAAAAGAAATTCCCAAGGTTGACTATTCCACAGCTTACGCGGCAAAGCCAGGCGAATCTTT
>JAITCJ010000074.1 GCA_031283145.1 Holophagales bacterium
TTTGCCTTTTAATGGAGTCAATCGCCGTAAAGTCTCTGTCGCTGCCTCGCAGCGCCAGCGCCAACGGCGATTTGCCTCCATTCCTGTCGGCGGCTCACGTAACGAAGGCGCAGCCTTGAAACGAAGCGCTTCCCACTTGGATGAACAGATGATACCAGTTCCCATTGCCAATGCTACAAATGGTCGTGCGAATGCGGCTGTTTGCGGCGTGTTGCGCTACTGCTTTTGCACAACAGCAATGTGATTTGGTATGATTTTAAAGTTGAATGGCTATAAAAGCGAAAATTGCTATAGTGGCGGACAGGTTCTTTGCCGGTTCAAAGACTTGCTCAAACTACGGCCACAAACTAGCCGAACTTCCGCCATCAGTTAGAAAGTGGCAATGTCCTGATTGTGGCAAGCAGCAATCCCGTTTAAATGCAACTTGGCACATTACGGTCTGGACATTATGGCGGATACGCCTTTGGTCGGCTATTCTGAAAATTCTTGTCCTTCTCCAATCCTCTATGGTCGAAGTATAAGCGTGTTGCAATGAGGCCTAGTTGCATGAAGAAGTGTGCGTTTCTATTACTGTCATCAGTGGCAAATTGGAATAGTATTTGTATTTCCCTTGGTTTCACAAGTGTCTGCATTTCGCCATCTTCCCACAGCAATTTTCTTATCGCTTCATTTGCTGCACAGACATCATCATTGTTGACATAATATTGTGGGTTTCTGACACAAAAAATATCAAGTTCTTTTGGTATTCCATTTATCCAAAGTGTACCAAGGTTGTAAGAAGCACTTTTATTCCCGTAGAGGTAATGGTGAAACCCCGTTTTCGTCTGCATCTTACATTCCGTCGTCTGCTCCAAAGCCGCGCCCGGTGTAATGAATGCGCTGTCTATCAACTTCGTTGAAGCTGCAAAACGCCTGTTTTGCAACTGGTTCAAGTAGTTAAAATCAGTATTTCCTAACGCATACTTTCCAAACTCACCTGTATTTGTCTGGGTGTAAAGCGCGGTGGCTACTGTTACAAAAATTAGTATTGCGGAGCCAGTTGCAAAACGCCAGAGGTTTTTAACAATCTCTGAATGCTATATAATTTCGTTACTTTTTGCGGTGCCGCCGCACTGAAAATGTTGTAGTATTATGTACAGTAAAGTCTCTGTGCTTCTCTGGGAGTTCGTCTATGAAAACCGCAAAAAAGATCAAACAAAAAGGATTCTCGCTGATGGAGCTGATGATTGCCCTTACGATCATAGGCATTATAGCGGTTGTCGGCCTGAAGTTCATGGGCAATCAGGTGGACGAGGCCAGGCATATGCAGGCTTTTGATGTTTTATCCCAGGTTCGAAGCGGCTTGGCGGAATATAACATGAAAACCGGCAGCTATCCTGAGATAGGCAGTTGGGAGGCCATGGTCGGCGCAGGCTCTCCATTGGTGACCAGGCACATGATCAGGGTTGATATTCCCGTCAATGACCCCTGGGGCAATCCCTATGAAGGCAAATCAACAAAGACCTCCTTTGAGCTTAAATGCGCCGGACGTCCGGATAAAGGCGAAACGATTGGCCCAATTACAATAACTCAAGACAGGGTAACCGGCGCGCCGGGATCGGCCTTGCAAAAAGACGGCTCCGCGCCCGCCGCTTCCGGCTCCGCGTCCGCCCAGGAATCCATATCTCAGTGATTGACACGTCCAAAACTTCCCGCAGGGGAGATACCGGACGCGATAAGAGCCAACAAGAGGTCTCAGTGATTGACCTGTCTAAACTCCCCATTGAGGGTCTGTCCCTTGCAGGTTCCAGCGAGTTTGTACAACTGGAAGAAAATGAAATTCTGCGTGATCTTAATTGGCGGATGTTTGTCCAGCCATCAAAAAAGGATATTTTCTTTGATGTTCAGGCCAAAGCTGTTTACGAGGGCGCTTGCTGCCGCTGCCTTGAGCCTATAGACAAACCTACATCGCTCCGCGCCCAATTTTTGGGCAGCTCTGACCCCAATCTCGTCGCTGGAGGCTCACACACGCTTGGTACGCAAGACCTTGACGTCGTCTATTTGCCCGAAGAAACGCTTGATGAAGAAGTTTTAATTAAAGAGCAATTCATTTTACAGCGTCCCATGCAGTTGCTCTGCAAAGAAGATTGTCAGGGTTTGTGTCCGTACTGTGGTAAAAATTTAAACAAGGGGCAGTGCCAATGCCGCCCCGACTACAACAGAACGCCGGGGGCGCTTGCCAAGGCCCTTGCCGAAATAAAGCTGGACCTGAAACCATGACCCCCGCTTTATCCCCCGGCTCAAAAGCAATAAGGAGTACTAAATGCCAAATCCAAAGCGCCGACATTCCAAAGCCCGCCGTGACCGCCGCCGCGCGCATGACGCGTTGGACATAATGAGTTCAAGCACCTGCCCGAATTGCGGAGCCTACAAAATTCCTCATCGCGTCTGTCCGGCCTGCGGTTTTTACAGAGGTAAACAGGCCGTCAGGCTCCAGGAAACAGTCTGAGGCTGTGGTGTCGGATTTTTACCGAATAGCCTTGGACGTAATGGGGGGCGACTATGGCTCCCGGATTACTCTTTCAGGGGCGGCAATGGCTCTCAACGCCATGCCGGAGCTTTACCTGTTCCTCGTTGGAGATCAAGCAGAAATTGAACAAGGTTTAGCCGCCCGTGGCATACACGGCGATCTCCTGAGCCGCGCGAAAATCGTCCATGCTCCTTCGGTGGTAACTATGGACGATAAGGCTACCAGCATACTCAAGGAAAAAAAGGACAGCTCCGTCAGGATTGCCGCTGAATGTGTGCGCAAAGACGACGCCCATGGAATGGTTTCAATGGGGCATACAGGCGCGGCTATGGTGGCTTCCATGAAAGTCATAGGTACGCTTCCGGGCGTTTATCGTCCCTGCCTCGCTACAGTGCTTCCGTCTTTTAAAGGCGTTCCTGTCGTTTTGCTGGACGTTGGAGCCAATGTTGACTGCAAATCTGAGCATATAGCCCAGTTCGCGCTGATGGGGGCTGTTTATGCCGAAGAAGTCCTGGGCGTCACAGAGCCGAAAATCGGCGTTCTGAGCGTTGGGGAAGAAGACGGCAAAGGTTCCGAAACCACGCGCCACGCTCTGGACGCTCTCAGACATCTGGACGTCAACTTTGGCGGAAACGCGGAAGGCCGCGATATTTGGAACGGCAAATTTAACGTGGTAGCCTGCGACGGCTTTGTCGGTAATGTAGTGCTCAAATCCTCAGAAGCTCTGGCGGAGGGCGTTTTTGGCGGACTAAAAAACAGTTTGAGAAGTAATTTGTTGAGCCGCCTAGGCGGTTTGTTGGTTCGGCCCTCTATACGAAGTTTCTATAAAAAACTGGACTATGCCGAGTATGGCGGCGCGCCGCTTCTCGGCGTACGGGGCATATCCATCATCGGACACGGCCGCAGCAATGAGCGTGCGGTGTACAACGCAATCCGCGTCGCGGCCCGCGGGGCAAAAAATAACGTCAGCGGCCGGATTCAAGAGCGGATGCGTCATCTGTTGCAGATGTCTCAAAAATCCGAGACTGCTTGATTATGAACTATTCGATACAAAGAACCTCCCATTTGGGAGGTTGTGTCCATTACCAAATTTCAGCCCCGCAAGAAACGCTTGCGACACCGTATCCGCGGCAGTGATACCTCGCCCTCAGGGCGGGGCGCGGGGCTGTTCCGGCCTTAACCGGGGTCTCAAACTACAAAGGATCAGAGATGAAATACAAGCGCATAATGCTCAAACTATCCGGCGAAGCCTTGATGGGCAATCAAAAGAGCGGTATTGACCCCCTTGTTGTAAACCGCGTCGCCGAACAGATAAAAGAAATACGGGATCGTGGAGTCGCCGTTGGAATTGTGATTGGCGGCGGAAATATTTTTCGCGGAATGGTCGGCGCGACCAGAGGCATGGACAGGGTAACGGCGGATCACATGGGAATGCTGGCAACTGTTATTAACGCGCTTGCCATGCAGGACGCCATTGAACACTTGGGTATCCCGGTTAGGGTACTCAGTGGCATTGAGATGCAGAAAATAGCGGAATCTTTTGTCCGGCGGCGCGCCATGAGCCATTTGGCTAAAGGACGGGTGATTATTTTCGGGGCCGGAACGGGCAATCCTTTTTTCAGTACTGATACGGCGGCGGCTCTGCGCGCCATTGAAATTGAAGCCGAGGTGGTTATGAAAGCCACTAACGTGGATGGCATTTACAGCGCCGACCCCAAAAAAGACCCTAATGCCACGCGCTTTGAACATATTTCATACCAGGACGTCATAGAAAAAAATCTGAAAGTTATGGACGGGGCGGCAATAGCCATTTGCCGTGACACCGGCATTCCCATTTTTGTTTTTGACATGAACAAGCCGGGCAGTTTGGTATCTGCCGTTCAGGGCGAAGCCATAGGAACAC
>JAITCJ010000080.1 GCA_031283145.1 Holophagales bacterium
TACATTTGGAATTTCAGCCAACTTGCCGCGTATTTCAGCGGCCAGTTGCGCGGTATGAGAAACCGAGACCACATCATTCATTTCAGCAACACCAAAAACCTTAGAGGACGAATTGAGAGGCGCTACGTCCCCTTTGGAGCGTACAGCTCCAATACCACTGGTAACTCCACTATTAATACGCATGAATACACTCCTGCTTCCATTCATATCGGTGTATTCGTACTAATAGTTGAGGCAATTTTTTGGTGAAATCAAATCATATGGAATTATCATCAAGGTTATTGCTAATTTCATTTATCTTTGATTGAAGATTTTTCCAGTGTTCTTCAAGTCTTGACGCTAATCCCCATGTTTGTCCGGTGGTTGCGGCATTTTGGAATATAGATTGGTCAAATAAATAGTCGTAAATGCTGCGTTCGGTTTGATTATGACCAAAAAGCCCGGATGGTTCGACTGTCTTCCTGAGCGTTTGAAATAATTGGGTCATTAACATTGCTTCAAATTCGGAAGCGGTCTGCCCCAATTTGTTTTCCTGTTGCTGCGGAACTTGATGTGTTTTTGCCAAAGCAGCAAGGTCAATCTGAGAAGTGATTGGCAGTAAGTAGTCGTTCATCACAGTATCCTCAACTCGGCGGTCAGCGCGCCCGCGTCTTTTATTGCTTGTAAAATCGCCACCAGGTCTCTTGGAATAACGCCCATGGTATTCAAAGATTCGGCCAGTTGACCAACTGTCACGCCGGAATCTACTTTTAGAGTTTTACCCTTATTTCCTCCGGCGGCAACATTTTGCGCGGCGGCTGGCGTATTGTCCCCGTTCAGGGATTCAGGCTGCGGAGCAACAGCGGCGCTTGAAACCTCATCGGACTGTGGATTGGCAACAGCGCTTGAAACCTCTATAGACAAATCGCCTTGAATTATATTTACGGGGCCTATTCTAACGTCCGTCCCCATAATCAAAGTGCCTGTTTTTTCATTGACAACCACACGGGATTTTGGCTGCACCTGAATAGATAAATTTTCCAAACGCGCTATTAATTCAACAGCCTTGCCCTGAAATTCTTTTGGGATGGTTACGTCTATAGTACGCGGATCCTGGGCTTTCGCCACAATTTCGCCCAACTCTTCATTGATTGCCCCAACAACTCGAACTGCGGTAGAAAAGTCGTCCTCAATCAAGGTATATCTAAGACTTGCGCGATCAGCAAAATTTTCATGTAGCTCCGACTCAACCAGCGCACCGTCCGGAATCCTTCCGGCTGTCGGGTGGTTTCTGACAGCGGTATTTGCGCCCCCACGCGCGGCGGCAACAAAACCTCCGACAAGAACGGAACCTTGAGCCACCGCATAATACACATTATCATTACCCATAAGCGGAGTCATTAACAGAGTCCCGCCGGCAAGGCTCTTCGCGTCGCCAGTACTGCTAACGGTTACATCAATACGCTGCCCAGCGCGGGCGAATGCCGGTAATTCTGCCGTCACCATGACCGCGGCGACATTTTTGACTTTCACAGTGGAGGGATCAATAGAAAGTCCCTGTCTTGCCATAAGATTAGTTAGACTTTGGACTGTGAATTTGGTCTGATCTTTGTCGCCTGTCCCTTCCAGTCCAACGACAACGCCATAGCCTAACAACTGGTTGCTGCGGACGCCTTGAAGTCGGGCAAGATTTTTAAGGTGAACTTCCATCTTCCGTTCAGGAATGGCGGATAAAAGCGCGGACGAGAGGGTAAGCGCGGTAAAAATTGTTGTAAAGAATCTCACCACCCACCTCAGAACGGCCAAATGTAGTTAAGCAGACGGCTGATGACGCCGGGCTTAAGTGTTTCATCAACAATACCAACACCGCCATAGCCAATGTGTAAATCCGACACCTGATTGGAACGAATGACATTACTGGCGCTAAGCATTCTTGGGTCAACAAGGCCAGCCACATAAAGTCTTTGGGTTTCATTATTGATTTTTATATCTCTTGTGCCTTCAAGTATTAAATTACCATTGTTCAATACTTTTACAACGCGGGCAGTAACGGTAGTTGTAAAATTAGCGCTCCTGCCGGTTGTGCCTGAACCTTTAAATGAGCTATTACTGGCGCTTGTCTCAGCGTTCGGCATTATTAATGGAACCTCGTAACTATTAGTGCCTACTCTGCTTGTGGTCGTATTTGCCTGGGATATGGCATTTGTATTTTCAGATATTTGAATAGTCACAAGGTCATTCAGGCGACTTGCGCGCAAATCGCCAACCATAGAGCGGCCTTGCCACAAGCTGCCTTCAGAGAGCGGTCCCGTTGGCACCGCTTCCGGAATATATGGCAGCTCTGACTTCAGCAAATTTGGGTTATGCTTCTGCGGCAACGAACATGCCACAGTTAATGTGAGTAGCAGGACACCGGGTAATATTTTCCGCATGACAATTCTCCCCAGTTCTGTGAATGCAACCCTGGTGCCAAAACCAACTTTTTTGCTCAACGCCGCGCTATCAATACTCGGTCATGCTTTGCAGTGTCTTGCCGTATGTCAACAGTTTGCCAACCCATACACGCGGCTCTTGACCTAAGTTCGTCCCCCTGTCCAGAGCCAATTTCAACAACCAAGCCTTTGGCATTTCTATCAATACTCTGCTTGATGAGCTTGGTAACGACCTCCATACCGTGATCAGAAGCGAAAAGGGCTGAACGAGGCTCAAAAAACAGTTCGCGCTGCAGAGTCGCTTCGTCTTCTAAATCAATATAAGGCGGGTTGGAAACCACTAATTCAATCGGGTCATTGACAGGTTCCAACAAATTACCGCAAGCCCAGTTCAATTTGACATTGAGACATTGAGCATTTTGCCTGGCGACCGACAGCGCCTCTTTACTTATATCTGTAGCTGTCACATCAAGAGATGTGTCAAGCGCAAGCGTAATTCCCAAAATGCCTGTTCCAGTACCTACATCCACCGCATGTCTTGCGCCAATCAGCGTGGCTAATTGCACAGCGGACTCAAATACCAGCTCGGTTTCCGGCCTTGGAATCAAAGTCTCGGGAGTCACATTAAAACGTCTGCCTCTCCACATTATCCAACCCAAGATATAGACCCATGGCTCGCCGTCTTTTCGCCTGTTAAACCAAGCGTCTATTTGATTTTCAAGATCCCAGGATACAAGCTCTTCACCATATGCAATAATTCTTGCCCTGCCCCATCCCAAGCCCTCCTCAAACCAACGCCAAGATTCGGCGTCAGCTTCGGTGTCCGGCAAAAAAATGGATAGCCTCTTTGCTAATGCCTTGCGGGCAGACTTAAAGTCCTGATGCGACACGAAAACAACTTTGATAACAATATGATTATTTACGGCCTTCCGCCATAGCCGCCTTAATATCACGAATTGCGCCTGTTGGATTTGGAGACTTAAAAACGGCGTTCCCCGCTACCAAACAATCCGCACCTGCTTCAACAAGTGATTGGGCGTTTGCGGTGTCTATGCCCCCGTCAACTTGTATAAAGAAATGAGCTTCGCGCTGCCGACGCAATGAATCCAGGCGGCGTACTTTATCTAAAGCCCTTTCAATAAAGACTTGGCCACTAAAACCAGGATTTACGCTCATGATTAGGACAAAATCCAGGTCGTCCAATATATCTGTCAGAGCTTCCACAGGTGTGGACGGGTTCAGCGCAACCCCAGCCTTGGCGCCGGTATTCTTTATGGTAACAATTGTCCTGTGCAGATTGTGGTCGGCTTCCTGATGGATTGAAACCCAATCCGCGCCGGCCTTGACAAAATCAACAGCGTATTTCAAAGGCTCCACAATCATCAAATGGCAGTCAAGCGTTAGCGAGGTTTCGTGCCGCAATGCTTCAACAACCGGCAATCCAATGGTGATGTTGGGAGTAAAACGCCCATCCATGACATCGACATGTACAACATCCGCGCCGGCTGATTTCAGAAAAACCAACTCCTCTGAGAGTTTCATAAAGTCAGCGGAGAGAATGGATGGAGCAATCAGAGGGGCAATTCGCATAGTCATTAATATAATGTTACTGTACGAGCGGCAAAGAATACAAGTGAGTCGCCCCCAGTGTCAATCCGCCTATTGCTGTAAGAAAATCGCGGCGAGAGAGGTCAACGGACATGAGTTCTCCTGAAAAACTTTATAAATAATGACGCATTTTATGTGGGATTGCTATAACAAGCCAACGCCACAATGGAGACAGGTTACACTTTTAATAGTAAGGTTACTTGAGGTTGCATGTTAAGTAGTTTTGAAATATTCAGTGTGTTTTTTTGGCGGTTTCCATGAAACCGCAATCCTGGAGAATGCGGCGCGAATTGTTGGGGACAGACATTCCGTGGAAGCGCATTCAAACCGCGTGGGATTTGGATGAAGGAGCCGCTCGCCTGGCGTGGATGCGGGGAGTAGATGATCCTTCTGAATTGGCTTGGCGTCTGGAACCGAGTTGGCAATCAACTTTTGATCCGTACGATTTTGACGATATGGGCAAAGCTGTTGCCCGTATAAATAAAGCTATAGCAGGCAGAGAAAAAATCACTGTGTATGGCGATTACGATGTTGACGGAGTCACAGCCACAGCCTTGATGGTGCGCGTATTAGAGCGTTTGGGCGCAGATGTGAATTTCTTTATTCCCAATCGTTTTAATGATGGCTACGGCCTGCACTTGGACTGCATACGCGAGTTGGTTCAGACGCGTTCGCCAAAACTATTGATAAGCGTTGATTGCGGCGTCAGATCCATTGAAGAAGTAGCGGCAAGCAACGAATTAGGCATGGAATGGGTGATAACTGATCATCATACACCGGATCAAGAACTGCCAAAAGCTGTCGCGGTGCTTCACCCGCATTTTGGAACGCAATCAAACAAACATCTTGCGGGAGTTGGAGTAGCTTTTAAGTTGGCTCAATGCCTCTTAAACGCTGTGCCGGTACCCAAGGGCAACGAACTGGCTCTGTTGGACGGTCTCATGAAATTGGTGGCGATTGGAACCATAGCTGATTTAGTGCCGTTAACCCAAGAAAACGCTCTATTGGTCCGCCGCGGACTGAATGCTATAAGTGGTGCCAACTCGCCCGGCTTGACTTTACTGCTCAAAGCAGCCCAGTGTGAAAAGAACGTCACAGCTTCCGAAATCGCGTATGGTGTGGCCCCCCGCTTAAACGCGGTGGGGCGCATGGGAGGCGCGGAAGATGCTGTTAAACTTCTTCTGGCCAGAGACGTTCATGAGGCTGGGCAACTGATGGAACGGGTGGAATTTTTAAACAAGGAACGACGAGATTGCCAACGGGAATTGGCCAGGATTCTGCCACCGGCAAAGGACGATGAGTTTGACTTGGTGATTGATCCCAGGGCGCATAAAGGCGTGATTGGAATAGTGGCAAGTCAGAGGATGAAAGATTGCGGCCGCCCCTCTGGTGTTTGTACGGTAATTGATGGTGTAGCTCATTGCAGTTTGCGTGCGCCTGAACCTTATGACTTGTCTGAAATACTGACTATGGCTCGGCCATTTTTGAAATCCGGCGGCGGACATCGGGCTGCGGCAGGTATCACATTCGATTTGTCCTTACTGAATTTTGTAAAAGGAACATTTACAAATGCTTTCAAATCACAGGCTTCAATAAGCCGTATTTCCGCTATCGAAGTTGATGGGAAAGGAGTTGATTGGATCCCCAACAGACAAGCGTTAAATAAATTAGAGCCTTACGGTCAGGCGTGGCCGTATGTTTCCGCTATCGTTCAGGGTCATATAAACGGTGTACCGGATTGCTTTGGCGAGGGACACTGGAGGCTGAAGTTAAAAGAAATGACACAGCCTCTCACATGGTTTTTCGCGCGTGAAAAATTCTCAGATGAAATTCCCAAAGACGGGGTGGCGCTAAATTTGGCCGTTTCTCCCCAAGATCACATTCGCTGGGGAAGATCATGGCGTGTTGACGCCCTTTTGGATTCAGAGACAACCTCATGAAAGCGCTTTGGAACACCCGGCATTTCGCCTATCGCTGGTCAGGCTGGATACTAATTACCGCGTGTATCTTTGTCTCTGTTTTCTTGTCTATTAATCCCCCCAAAGAAAAAGAAATAGCTCTGACTAACAACTTCTTTCAAGGCATACGCGGTGAAAAAGGCCAATGGACTGAAAAACTCGCTCGCGGGGAATACACGCTGACCTGCGAATCATCAGAAAGCGATGGTAACACTCTGAAACTAAAAGGAGTCGAAGCAAGGTATATTGAAGACTTTGTGGCTCAGGATCCGGCGCGGCGCACCTTGGTCTGGCATATCACCGCGCCGACAGCGACTCACGACAACGAAAAGACATCTGATACTTTAGACGGTCCTCTGTTTATTCAGGTTAAAGATATTGATGGCACTTTGGTGGGGTCAGGGAAATCTGATGTTGAAGGCCCTGTCCTGCGCCGTGAAAGCGGTGTCTGGCTTGGCTTGGCGCCGTTGCATTGGATTCAGGCGGATGAATCAGGCAAGGGGGAATACTTTCTGCCGGCAGGGTGGCGAAAAGAAAACAATGACTGGTTTGTTGTGGAGCATGGACCCGTTGTTTGGAACTCAATGGGAACTGATCTGGTTCGTACTCTCACGGCTGACAGCCTCAGTGCCAAAGATTTAACAACGGGGGTTTTAAATGACGTCAAAGCGCGTTTGGTCGGCAACGGCGAATTAGAGAGCGGGGCAATCTGGGCTGAACGCGCTGAAATCGCGGGAACAGAACTACGCTTCCCTGCTCCGATCAAGTTCGAAAACCAAAATGGTTGGCAAGGGATCGCCTCGGAAGGAATTGCTGTAAGACCAGGAACGTCAGATGTTCCTGGTGTTTTGGAATTAAAGGATTTCAGCGCCAGTGGATTATTAAATTCTTTGGATACAATCGGAAACGCGCCAAAAGTAAATGTTCGCCAAGCAAGAGCGAATGGCACCAGATGGAGCAGCGCCGGACTGCAAATGGAAGGCAGTGTTCAGTGGGATTTAGACGTGAATGAAAAAGATGGAAATACAACGAGATACCTCCTGAAAGCTCCAAGAACCTTTTATCGAAACGCATCAGGCGATGAACTCCCGAAAGACATTGCCATCGGTTCTATTAGCTCCGAGGGGTATCCGGTTCTTACATGGAATAAAAATTCACTGAGCGCGCCAAAAATGACATATCTTATCAAAGAACAGACTTGGCATTTAGGTGGTCCGGTATATGGAATTATTCCAGGTGGAAGTTTTGCGGCGGGACCAGCGTCCGGGTCCGCTTCTCACTGGATATTTAATGGTTCAATCAGAGCCGACTACAAAAGCTGGGGTACCCTGCGGGGCGATCGCCTTATTTGGGATGAATCACCCGAACCTGTTTATACTTTTACCGGTAATCCGACGGTTTTAGTCGGTATTGATCGCAGACTTGCAGGCGAAAAGATCGTGCATAAAAATAATCAGTTGCAATTTCCAAACGGTGTACAAGGGAGTTTGAATTTTCAAGGAGAAACATTCACTTTAAAAGCTGACAACGCGGTAATAATTGGAAATGAAAACATTGCTCCAGGCACTTCCGCCACGTTAGTGAGGGAAGTACGCTTGACTGGCAGAGTTGAGTGTTCGGCTCAAGGTTACAGATTTTCTTCAAAAGAGGCAAATATCATATTTGAGAATAATCGCCCAAAGCAAATAACGGCAAAAGGAGACGCATCTCTGCATGGCAGCCTGGGAAGCGGAAGCGGAGATATTTTGGAACTCACATTTGAGCAAGGGAAAAGCAAACCACTTATAAACTGGTCAGGGCGAGTCCGAGGGAAAACCGAGGTGCCTTTTGAACGATAATTTGCAACAGGACAGATCATCAAGAAAAAGTGAGTCCTTTGTAAAAGAAGCCGCGAAAAATTTTGTGCTGGCGGCGTCTCACCTGCATAAAAGGTATGGCGACAGGAAAGTTGTACGCGGCGTTTCGCTGGAAGTCAGCCCTGGGGAAGTAGTCGGCCTGCTCGGCCCAAACGGCGCGGGTAAAACAACAACTTTTTATATGATCGTTGGCGTTGAAGCGCCGGACAAAGGAAAAATTTTTTGGCGCGGAGTTGACATAACACGTACCCCAATGCACCGCCGCGCCAGGATGGGAATCGGGTATCTGCCTCAAGAATCCAGCGTATTCCGCGGACTTACCGTCTGGGAAAATTTAATGGCGCTCGCGGAGCTTCAGCCCATACCCAGAGGCGAGCAAAAAGATCGTTGTGACAGGCTGTTGGTTGAATTTCATCTGCAAAACGTCCGAAATACCTTGGGTATGAGTTTAAGCGGCGGTGAACGCCGAAGGTGCGAAATTGCCCGCGCACTAGTGACTTCACCTAGTATAATGCTCTTGGATGAACCCTTTGCCGGAGTTGATCCAAAATCAGTGATAGAAATTCAGTCATTGATCTCAGAACTCAATTCAAGAGGTATCGGGGTGTTAATTACAGACCACAATGTCCGTGAAACCCTGCAAATTGCGGATCGCGCGTATATCTTGGCGGATGGTAAGATAATGAAACACGGGCGCCCTACCGAAATAGCTGAAGACCCGGACACAAGGGCTGTATATCTGGGAGAAAGATTCAGGCTTTACTAATGGCGATTCTAGGACACCACCTTTCACAGAGACTGACACAAAGCCAGAACCTTGCGCTGACGCCTGCTATGCAGTTGAAGCTCAAGCTATGGCAGATGAACATTCAGGAACTGGCCAAAACCATTGAAGAAGAACTAGAAGCCAATCCGTTATTGGAAGTACCTGACGACTTGACAGAAACTCCAACGGAAGAATCATTAATCGAAGGCAGGGATTCTGAGGTGCCTGAAGATGCCACTACCATTGAGGGTTTTGAAATGCCGGATGGCATTGATTCCGTTGAACTGGGGCCTATTATTGACTCGGCACAGGAAATGAATCCGGAAGCCAATCTGGAGAAATTCACTAACGAAGGCGTTGCCCAGGTTCAGGAAACCGATATGGGGGCTGAAAACGCGTGGGACATGGATATGCCGCGCACCAGCAATCTTCCTGATGAAGACCGCACTAGTTGGGAAGACCGCCTGACAAGCTCTGTGACACTACATGAACATTTACTTTCTCAGTTGTACCAAGCCATTTCGGAAGATGATCCCAGAGGCCCCTTGCTGGAAGCATTAATTGATCACATAGACCCCAAAGGATTCTTTCGTCTTGACCCAGACAGCCCTCTTGAAACAACCCCAGAGCAGCTTGCCGGCGAACTGGGTATTGATGCGGCGCTGCTCCTTGGTCTTCTTGACCTCTTACAGGATTTTGACCCATCGGGCATTGGCTGCTTCACCGTGCAAGAAAGTCTGCTTGTCCAATTGCAACATGCGGGTGCGGAGCCTGACGATTTGGCCGTCCGTATCATCAAAGATTACAGCGGCTTGTTGGGACAGAGAGATAGCTTAAAACTGCGAAAGGCTTTGAATTGTTCAGAGGCCGAACTAGCAGCGGCCATGAATATTCTCAAGCACCTGAATCCATCGCCTGGACGCGCTTATGACCCCGAAAGCGAGCGAGTAATAAAACCAGACGTGGTTGTGCTTCGCGGCGAAGACGGGAATTGGAAAGTCTATCTGAACGACGACGGTATCCCGCCGTTGCGTATAAATCAGGGATACCAGTCCTTTCTGAACGCAAGCCGGGAAAAGACAGATCGGGATTATATTCGTGAACACTACAGGTCGGCCCGTGATTTCATACGTGCCGTAGAGGACCGCAATCGCACAGTTTTGCGCGTTGCGGCTTGTATCGTCAGTTTGCAGCAAGATTTTATGGAACACGGCACACAAAAACTGCGTCCCATGGTACTCAGAGACGTTGCGGAAGCGACCGGATTTCATGAATCTACGATATCCCGTGTGGTAAAGGCTAAAACAATACACACCCCCCAGGGGCTTTTTGACCTGAATTATTTCTTTAGCGCCAGCCTTGGCAGTTCCAGCGGTGATGACGTATCCGCGACCGCAGTCAAGCACCGGATTAAAGCTATAGTCCAAGCAGAAGATTCCGCAAAACCGCTTTCAGACGACGCCATAGCAAAATTACTTGAAAGAGACGGAATTAAAGTCGCGCGTCGAACTGTAAACAAGTATAGAGAGGAACTCCGCATTCCCGCGGCTTCACAGCGCAGACACCGATAAAATCAATGGAGGATTTGCTTGTTTGATACAGAATGGAATCTGCCTGCTAACCGGGTATCAGACGCGCTTCAAGATGAAACTTGTTCTATGTCAACAGCACTCATCAATCGCTTTGGCGAACGGGTCTGCTAAGACCCCATTTTTAAAGGAGTAAAATATGAAGATCACTTTCACAGGAAGGCACACCGAGGTTACGGGAAGCCTGAAGCAGTACGCTGAAGAAAGGCTCAGTAAAATGTCCACATATATTGACGATATAATTGATATTCATACAACTTTGAGTATAGAAAAACATAGACATCAAGCTGACATATCTCTCAAATCAAAGACAGGCGTTTTCATCGCCAGCGCTGAAACAGACGATATGTACCAAAGTTTGTCCCAAGCCATTGATAAACTTGAAATACAAGTTCACAAGAAACAGGGACGCAGACAAGCAAGCCGTACCAGAGAACTGGAGACCGTCGCTGGAGAATAAATCCCCGCCGGGTTGGATTTCAAGCGATAATTATTCGGGGGTTTAACGCTCCCGAATTTTTTATAAAGTCTGGCGCAAAATGGTAATTGGTTTGAGCCTGAACACAATTTTTGATAAAGTAGCGGCCAATGACCGTATAGCTGAAAATGAAGCATTTTTTCTATTTCAAAATGCTTCATTATTGGAGCTTTCAAAACTGGCAACCATAGTTAGAAATAGAAACGCTGATTCAAAGCGCGTCAGTTATGTTATTGACCGAAACGTCAATTACACAAATATTTGTAATATCCATTGTACATTCTGTGCCTTTCACCGAAGCGCGGACGCAGCGGATTCTTATGTTTTAAAACTCGGCGAACTTGAACAAAAGGCTATTGAGACCAAAGAAATAGGAGGAACAGGATTTCTATTGCAAGGAGGCGTTAATACAGATTTGTCTTGGGACTACTATTTGAACTTAGTCTCATTTCTAAACAATAATTGCGGAATCTGGGTGCATGGCTTCAGTCCTGTGGAGATACAGCACATGGCCAGGATTAATGGACTAGGCTTAGAGAATACCCTGAAATCATTAAAAGACGCTGGTCTTGGCAGCCTCCCAGGCGGCGGAGCTGAAATCCTGGTTGATCGTCTAAGGCAAAAAATAGCCCCGCGCAAAGGCGGAGCCGCCGACTGGCTTGAAGTTATGGAGGCCGCTCATTTGGCAGGGCTGCGCACAACCGGAACCATGATGTACGGAATAACGGAAACCATTCCTGAACGTATCGAACATCTGTGTATCCTAAGAAACCAGCAGGACAGAGCGCTGTCCCGCAAAAACGGAGGCTGCTATACGGCCTTTACGGCCTGGCCATTTCAGAGTGGAAACACAGCCTGGAACGCCAAAATAAATGAACCCACCGACGTCGAATATTTAAGGACTATCGCAATCGCTCGTATTTTTCTGGACAACTTCCCCCACATACAAAGCTCATGGGTGACAATGGGCCGCAAAACAGGCCAAATGGCGTTGCACTATGGATGCGACGACATGGGAAGTTTAATGATAGAAGAAAATGTAGTCAGTTCCGCAGGTACCACGCACAAAGTCAACAGGGAAGAAATTGAACGGATGATTAGTCAGGCAGGATTTGAGCCGTGGCAGAGGAATAATCTCTATAACCCTATAATTGACGCCTCCAAACGCTGATAAACCTATTTGAGTTATCAGCCTCAAATTCGTTGCCCTGATAATCTCCCCAACATTTTACAAATTGAAAACCGTTATCACCAATTAAGTCTCCCAATTCCGACGGCGAGTACAAATGGATAGATTCTGTAATGCTGCGCTCATGATTGCCACAAGCGATTGTAATGCGCTTTTCTATTCTCTCCCCATTCACAACGCGCTTTATTTGAATCAATGCCCCGTCCAGTTCCATCTGTTCCTCATGTTTGGGCGCAGACAATACGTGATTGCTGTTGAAGAAGTCAACCAACAGAATGCCGCCTGATTTTATCACAGTGGCCAGACTTTGAAGCAGCGCCGCGTTTTCCTCACGGCTAAAATACCCGAAGGGAGTAAACCAAAGACAAACACCATCCAGCTTTGAGGCGGCTATGGGCAGACGGCGCATGTCCGACCTTACCAGACTGCCAATCAGGTCATTTTTTGCGTGGCGCAGCATTGTCTTGGAAAGATCAATACCAAACGCTTTTTGGTTTACACGGCGCAGTGCGATTAAATGTCTGCCCGTACCACAACCCAGGTCAAGCAATATTCCATCCGCAAAATCCGGAACCATGCGCAAGGCTGTTTTTACCGCTATTTCAGCTTCGCCGTCATTACGGTTAGAATAGAGTTTCAAGTAGTCTTCATCGAACCAATCCTCAAACCAATTGGCGTCGTATCGTAAATTCGCATTTTCAAAGGGTTGAGCCATGCTGCGTCCCGAAAAACTGGAAGATCAAATTCATTTTTTACTTGCGAACTTAGTTCAACGGTCTTTAAAAGACCCTGAATTGGGGTTTGTCACATTAACTGCGGTACGCCTGACCGGAGACCGCAGCATCGCTAAAGTTTATTACACTGTACTGGGGAATGAAGACCAAGCCGCAAATACGCAAAAGATTCTCACACGCGCCGCCGGTTTCCTGAGATCTCATCTGGCTCAGCGCCTTTCACTGCGCCGCATACCAGAACTTCGCTTTTACCTTGATGCTTCAATAAAAGAAGGGAATAAGATAGAAGAATTGTTCTCAAAAATTCGGGAAGAAGAAGGCACAAGAGAAAAATAAGCAAAATCAATATTTGGCCATACTCAAAACCTGTGAGATACTGATTGTTCTTGAGTTTGAAGGGCGCTTGGACGCGCCCTTATTACTGCGCATGAGGGCGCCATGAATGAAGTTAAAAAGAAAAAATACTCGGTTTCCCTGCCAAAAACCGCATTTCCGATGAAAGCTGACTTGCCTCAACGCGAGCCAAAACGCTTGGAAAAATGGAACTCAACTAGGATTTACGAGAGAGTCGAAGCAACTCGCCGCAAAGAAAATAAAGCCGGGCGAGGAAGAGGGAGACGTATCCTCCACGATGGTCCCCCATACGCGAATGGCGCAATCCATACGGGCCACGCAATGAACAAGATTTTGAAAGATATCGTTGTTAAAAGCCTTTGGCTGGATGGGTACGAATCGCCTTATGTGCCGGGCTGGGACTGCCACGGCCTGCCGGTTGAACACGCGGTCGAAAAAGAACTGGGACCAAAGCGCCGTGAAATCAGCAGGGCCGAATTCTTGGCAATGTGTCGAGCTTACGCCCAAAAGTGGGTGGATGTTCAAAGGGTCGGTTTTCAGCGTCTTGGTGTTTTTGGAGCCTGGCAGGAGCCTTATATCACTATGTCGCCTGCTTATGAGGCCGCCGTGGTGCGTTTGCAGGCAAAGTTGTTTGAGCGCGGCGTGGTTACACGCAAACTAAAGGTCGTCCATTGGAGTTATGGCGCGCGCACGGCGCTGGCCGAAGCCGAAGTTGAATATGCCGATAAGACAAGCGACGCTGTGACGGTGGCATTCCCGGTTCCGGACGGGGAAGCCAAACAGTACAACCTCCCTGCCCCGCTGTACCTTCCAATCTGGACGACAACTCCATGGACTCTGCCCAGTAACCTCGCGATCGCCATGCACCCTGATATGGAATATGCCGTAGCTCAGGCTGAAAATCGCTACTACATTGTAGCTGCCTCGCTACTGGAAAATTTGCAGAGCAAATTAGGCGTTAAATTACATGCCATTGATATCCGCAAAGGGAGCGTTTTTCAGGGTCTTAAAGCCAAACACGCATGGATAGACAGGTTCAGCCATGTACTGCTTGCGGACTATGTGACTAACGATACTGGTACCGGGCTGGTTCACACGGCGCCGGATCATGGTGTTGAAGATTTTAATTCAGCTAGTCACCTTGGTCTTTTGCAACTCGTTGGCCCCGATGGACGCTTTACACCGGCGGTAAATGACCCCGAATTGGAAGGCAAGAACATCTTTGATACCAACCCGATCATTGTTGAGCGATTGCGCTCAATCGGCGCCTTGCTTCATGGCGAAAAATTACGGCACAGCTATCCGCACTGTTGGAGAACCAAAACTCCCATATTCTTTCGCGCCACCGAGCAGTGGTTCATCACGATGGACGACAAAATTCAGGGCGGAGAGAGTTTGCGTGAACTCGGTCTAGGAGGTGTTGACGCCACCACTTGGGTGCCAGCCCAAGGCAGGAACCGCATTCACGCAATGATTTCCAGCCGCCCTGACTGGTGTATTTCCAGGCAGAGAGCTTGGGGAACTCCCATCACCGTTTTGAGCTGCGCCAACTGCGGCGAACCGCTGATTGACGCCGACGTGTTCAAAAGCGCGGCGGAAGCGATTGAAAGCGGCGGCGTGGAGGCATGGAGTGAACTCAGCGTTGAAAGTCTGTTGCCGCCAAACGCTGTCT
>JAITCJ010000144.1 GCA_031283145.1 Holophagales bacterium
GAATGAAGCCGGACGCGACACTGGAGCGGACGGCGAAATGGAGGGCGCAGACAGAAACAGGGTTTTGCAATTACCTCAGTTGTCAGGCTATCAGACATTGTGGCGGTTTCATATCAAGATTGCGTTCCGCAATTTTGATATGAAAGTTTTTGAGGTAGTCTCCCAGTGTTGGCGCATCCTTATTTAGCAGTTCAATTTTCCGTAGTTGAACTTCTATATTCGCAAGTCTCGTTTGCGTTGTCGGTGGCGCGACAAGCGTTTCAAGGCGCGACAAGCGTTTCAAATGGCCGCAAAAAAGCCGTCCGGTTTTTACCGGACATTTTTTTACGCAAACCCTTGTACAGCGCGACGAAAAAATAAAAATAGTCCGCAGGATACCGGACATTTTTGAACGATTCTCTATATGTCGCCGCTTTTGGCAGCGGACGCTGGCGGCTTTCTATTATCAGCGCTTCCGCTGCTTTCAGGATAAAAGTGTTTGAAGTAAAAAGAGCAACCAAAACCTACGGAAAAACAGAGAGATGGCCAAGCAAACCAGCCGCCAATTTTGGCGGCGCTCACAAAGAGCCTCGCCATTACTCTTTGCGTCTCCGTTGCCTTTAAAGGAGTTATTTTTATGGCTACCGGAAATTCCCGCGTCCTTTGCGGCGTCGAAACCACCTGGGGTGATGGCGGCGGCGCCAACCCCCGTGCTGTTGTTTTGAGGCGTACCAACTTCAAGGTTGATCCCTCAATGCCAGAGCTTACATCAGGCGAAATGCGGCCGGACCCATTCCGCGCCCCTTCGCGGCTTGGCGCCGCGGAAATCAAGGGCGAGTTCGGATTTGAAGTCGTCCCGGGCGTTCATGACGCAATCATGGCCGCCATACTGCACAGCGAATGGAACGGCGGCGAGATCAAAGCGGGAAACGACTTTGTTCCAAGGAGCCTCTTCCTTGAGCACAAGACCTTTGACAAGCATATTCTCTATAAGGGCGTGGCCCTTGAGAAACTCTCTTTGTCTTTTGAAGTTGACGGCCTTGTAAAGGCGTCCGCCAGCTTCCTGGCCAAAGACCGTACAGAGCTTGATGAAAGCAGCGTTGCCGCGAACAATGTTGAAGAAGCTCCCAACACAATGGCCGCTGCCAACTGGGACGGCGTTTTCAAGGTTAATGGCGCTCCGTCCAAAATAATGACCAGCCTGACGCTTGATATATCAAGGGGCATCAACTTGCGGAACGTACTGGGGTCTAAATGCCCCACAGCGGCGCACGCTTCAAAGTTTGACGTTACAGGCAGCATGACAATAAGGCCGCAGGACCATAAATGGTGGAAGTTGTTCCACGACGAAGAACGCGTAAGTCTTGATGTTCAGATTTTCGGCGTTCCAACGGCTTACAGCTACAGCTTTTTACTGCCAAAGCTGCTGCTGACCAGTGCGCCGGAAGATTTATCCGACCCGGAAGACTTGCTGATTGAGCTGCCCTTTGCCGCCGAAGTTGACATTGCGTCAGGAGTTCCAATGCGCGTAACGCGTACGGCATAAAACCCTCGCAGCGTGATTATAGCCAATCAACTTTTAAACTGTCCTGTTAATTCAAGTGGGAGGCACTTCGTTTCAAGGCTGCGCTTTCGTTACGTGAGCCGCCGACAGGAATGGAGGTAAATCGCCGTTGGCGCTGGCGCTGCGAGGCAGCGACAGTGACTTACGGCGCTCGACTCCATTAAAAGCGGAACGGTAGCGCAGACGAAAGCCACAGGACAACGTACCGTTTTAAAGTTGTTTCACTATATCAGCCCGCGCCTGTGCCGTAATGAAGCGAAAGCGCGTGAATAACCAAAAAAAACAACCAGGAGATCATTATGACAATTTCACTGTTTATTAAACCCAACGATGTATCCAGAGTTGACCTGCGTCATCCTGATACCAGAGAAAAAATAGGAACGCTTTTAATAGCCGGTCCGGACCATGAGGCCACAAAGACTTGGAAGCGGGACATAAACGACCGCCGAGAAAAGCGGGGCTACAAGCCGGATGCGGACGCGGAAGTAAAAGAGAGCCTTTGCCGCCGTACTGTAGGCTGGGAGGATGTCAAAGACCTTGAGACAGGTGAGAGTATTCCTTTTGACACAGGCATTTTGCCGTCTCTTTACTCTCAGTCCTGGCTTCTCGGTCAAGTCCTGAACGAAATAAGCGAAGAAGGTTTTTTCTTCA
This sequence comes from Holophagales bacterium, assembly GCA_031283145.1. Taxonomy (GTDB): domain Bacteria; phylum Acidobacteriota; class Holophagae; order Holophagales; family Holophagaceae; genus WRHW01. The sequence continues at coordinate 2,195 of JAITCJ010000144.1, forward strand.
GAGAGTAGCGGACAGGCTCCTGACTTCCGCAAAAGCAATCTTTAAGCTGAACCGCGTCCGCAAGGGCGCGACAGTAAAAGAGCATCTTGAGGCAATAGAGCGCAGGACAGGCGAAAGACCGAAAGAACTTGATGAGTGCGAGATACCCATAGAAGCGGCCCATATCTGGAATTGGTTTCTTGATCTGCACACGGCGCGCGCAAGCAACGGCTTTGGCTCAAACCCCATTCCATACACTGAAATAGCCGCATGGAGCGAATTGACGGGCGTCAAGCCCCGCGAGTTTGAATTAGAAGCAATACGCAGGCTTGACACACTGTATATCAGCATTGAGGCGGAAGAGGCGAGGCGGAAATAACAAACAGAATCGCAGGATAATGATATTATAGATACATGCCGATGTATCTGCCAGCGACAAAAGAGAAAGGGTTTTGGAGCCACTCAAGAAATTTCTTGACATTCCATTTTAGGAATGTTATCCTTTTTGGCTGTTGTTCATGAACGGCGAGAATTGGCAATTCTTGAGGTATAGGGACAAAAACGGAAATGACCCGGTTTGGGATTTTTTGCAAAAACAGATGAATGACGCTGAACGAAGCCAAGTTGCTGCCAGAATGCAGATGGTGATGAAACGAGGGATGCTCGCCGTGAATGGAGATATTGTCGAAAACCTTGGGAAGAACCTCTATGCTATGAGGATACCGAATACGTTGAATAATCCCAGGATTTTCATGTGTAATCTGTCCAAATTACGACCCAAATGTTTTGTCATGCTCCACGCTTATCGAAAACATACTGAAGAAATTCCAGAGCCAGAAATAAGAATAGCTCGGAAAAAACTTAAAGAAGTACAAGACGATCCAAACCAATACATTATTGAGGCGCGAAATGGGAAA
>JAITCJ010000169.1 GCA_031283145.1 Holophagales bacterium
AAGAACGCGGCCTCGTACCTGGCCGCCGTGCATATCAGGTGTATCATCATGTGGGCCAAAATCTATTGATGACACACCCTAGTAAATTAACATCAAAATCAACACAAAGTATGTTTTATTGTCCCACCAGCAATGCAAACGGTAATCAAATCAGCCTGGTGATTTTCTGTAGTGCAGCCTCTGGTAAAGCACTCTCAACAAAGCTGAAAAACATAGCGCAGTCTGTTTTTCAGCTTTGTTGACCATAACGGTCAATCCCGATTTAACGCAACTTGGTTATCATAATTGCAGGGGTGAAATGAATGGTAGTTGTTCGCGGATATTTGCTGGCTGTTTTTTTAACAGCCGTCTTTTGTCCGCAGGGAGTTATGGAACGCTCTCATGTCAAGCTGCCTGAGGATGAGAGAAAGGCGATAGAGGAAGCTCGCCGCAATGCGAAGCCAAGGCCGTTCACAGCGCGAAAAACGCCTTTGAGCGAAATGGAAAAAGAACGCGTAAAAGCTTTTGAGGCGGCTAAAAACAGCGTGGTGCAGGTATCTGTGCCGATATTTAACCGCAGCGCCGGATTGCTATCTCAGGCTCAAATTCTTGGGTCGGGCGTTATTTGGGATGAGTCCGGCCACATTGTGACCAACTATCGCTTAGTATCTGAAAAAAATACGGACGCTGAACGGCCGCTCGCGGAAACAACGGGACTCTTGGTTCGATCTGCGGATGGTAATGAATACAGCGCCAAACTTATAGCAACAGCTCCGGAGTGCGATCTGGCGTTAATAAAAGTTGATGTTAAGATCAAAGGCGCTAAACCTATAAATTTGGGGCGATCCGCAGATTTGGCAGTCGGCCAGTCTGTCATGGCTCTTGGCAATCCATTTGGCCATGCCTACAGCTTAACCAACGGAATAATTTCAGCGGTGAACAGGGTAATCCCCTCGTCGGTCAACACGCCTATAAATGGAGTCATTCAGACCGACGCGGCGCTCAACAGGGGAAATTTCGGCGGACCACTGTTGAACTACAAAGGGCATATGGTTGGCCTGAATATTGATTTTCTCGCGCCCACCGGCTGGAACGTCGGGCTGAACTATGCGCTCCCCTCAGACACAGTTGTCGAGGTAATCGCCGGGTTGCTGGGAAAACCAAATTCGCCTGAGCCGCTTTTGCCGCTTTCGCTCAAAGAAACCGTGTGCGCAAATGTATTTAATCAGGTAAAACATTCGGTGGTCGGGGTCTATACCAAAGAGCGCCATCGAAATTTTTTGACCGGCTATGAAATGGTTAACCCGTTAAGCAGCGGCTCCGGAGTGTTGTGGGATACAGATGGCCACATAGTCACCAACTTTCATGTGATAGTGGCGCAAGACCCGCTGTTGGGTACTTTTAAAGCGGCGGACGTAATTACTGTCATCACCAGCGATAACAAAGAAATTGCGGCCAGAGTTGTTGGAGTGCGCCAGGATATTGATATTGCGGTACTGAAATTGAATTATGTGCCTGAGAATCTCAAACCAATACCCATCGGAACCACATCCGGCCTGATAATCGGACAGTCTGTCCTTGCTTTGGGCAACCCGTTTGGAATCAGTCAAAGCCTTACAGGCGGTATTATTTCGGCGCTTGGAAGAATGATAGATTCTCCAACCGGAAAGCCAATTAAAGGGGTTCTGCAAACAGACGCGGCCATTAATCCTGGGAATTCCGGCGGACCGCTGCTTGATTTGGATGGCCGAATGATTGGTATAAACACAATGATAAGCAGCAACGCCGGTGTTAACGCGAATGTCGGTTTTGCAATACCTGTGGATTTGATCTGCAGTGAGATCGAGGACATAACAGGCATGAATACCGCGTCAAGCACTGCGGCATCACGGTCAAGCCGTGAAGAGCAAAACAGAGCCGCTATTTTCAAAAGTGCGAAAGACGCGGTGGTGTTTGTCAGCGCGGAAACTGAGAAGTTCAATTCCAACGATGACAACTGGGCTGGCAATATATTCAGGCTTCCGCCCATGTCGGGTACAGGAATTGTGTGGGACAACCGAGGGCATATCGTCACCGATTATTCAACAATTATTATGTCGGATACTTTGATGAATCATCGTTCTGAAGCTGAAAGACTTACTGTTACGCTGGCGAATGGGGATACGTACCGCGCCCGAATAGTTGGAAGGAGTCTTGAACATCAAATCGCGGTTCTGCGGGTTTTCGCGCCATTCAAAGAACTGCGCCCACTGCCGCTTGTGCGGACAGAGGATTTAAAAGTGGGGCAAGACCTTTTTGCCCTAGGCAATCCATTTGGAATGGATCACAGCCTCAGCGCGGGCATACTATCTGCGGAAAGGAACTTAAATACCAAATCCAGAGGCATGATCCAAACGGACGCGGCCATAAACCCGGGCAACATTGGAGGACCAATACTTGACAGCGATGGGAACCTGGTGGGCATGGGATCCTTTATAGAAGGGGGCATATCTCATTCCGGAATTAACTTTGCGCTGTCAACAAGCACGCTCAACCGCATTGTTCCGATTTTGTTAGCCAAAGGCCAGCTAGAAAGGCCAGCGCTTGGGTTTGAGAGCGTCGCCGATTCAGAAGCGCGCAGTGTTTTTAAAGTAGAAAAGGGAATCCTCATTAAAAGCGTCGCCACTGATACACCGGCTTTCAGAGCGGGTTTAAAAGGGTTGCAACTCTCAAAAACTATTGATAGATATGATGTCGGTGATGTGATAGTCGGCTTGCGCGGCAAACATGTTGATAATAGTGAAATCCTTTGGGACCTTATTGAGCAGGAACCATCAGGCGCAGCGTTGCCATTTGATGTGCTGCGCAATGGCAAGCGCATTAAAGTAGTGGTGAAGCCGAGTAAAGATTAAAGTTAATTGTAAAAAAGCAGAGACTTTTTTTCATTATCTTGAGAAACTGGTAGTTTGGGTCAAAATCGGCAGGTGTAGTATCGCCGCTAAAAAACCGATAGTACCTCGGAGTTACCTTGAATAATTTGACTTTTGCAGCACTTGGCTGCGACGCGCCATATTTGGCCGCTTTGGATAGCCGCGGATTTACTTCGCCGACGCCTGTTCAACAAGAATGTTTTGAACCCGGACTGCGTGGGCAGGATCTCCTGGTGCAGAGCCGTACAGGCAGCGGTAAAACCCTTGCCTTTGGCTTACCGCTGATGCACCGCCTGTCTGAACACCGCTATCCCCAGGCTATTATTTTGACGCCCACCAGAGAGTTGGCCCAACAAGTAGCGCACGAATTGCGCAGTGTCAACCGTGACCTTGAAATAGCCCAGCTTGTGGGCGGGATGAGCTATACGCCGCAGTTGAGGGCGTTATCCGAGGGTGCCAGGGTGATAGTGGGTACGCCCGGGCGCGTGATGGATCACATGGAACGCGGAACTTTGGACCTTTCCAACATTCAAATGGTCGTGCTGGATGAATGCGATGAAATGCTGAATATGGGCTTCATTGAGGATGTGGAGCGCATTCTCTCCGATGTTCCGCCCGGACCGCAGACATATTTGTTTTCAGCAACCCTTCCGGCTCCAATTGCCAGTCTGGCAAAGCGATTCTTGAAGAACCCGCGCCGTATTGAGCTTACAGAATCCGGCGGCGTTGCCCAACACGCTGATATCAGCCATACAGCGTGCCTGATTGCCGAACCCTTTCACATAAAAGCCCTGACAAACCTTCTGTTGCACGATGAACCAAGCTCCGCGCTGATTTTCACAAAGATGAAGCAACAGACGGAGGAAGTGGCGGAGGCGCTGCGCAATGCTGGTCTGGCCGCCGACTATTTGCACGGAGACCTCAACCAGGGAGCGCGGAGCCGCATTCTCAACAGTTTTAAAACGGGACGTCTCCGTTACCTGGTAGCCACTGATGTTGCGGCCAGGGGAATAGACGTAGAGGGCTTGACCCTGGTGGTCAATATGGGCATACCCTCACAATTTGAAAATTACATACATCGCACCGGTCGCACCGGTCGCGCCGGCGCTAAAGGGACGTCCATGTCCCTGGTTGGTTACAAAGAGAGCCGGATACTGCTCGCCTGGGCGCGCAGAGGCGGTTTGAAGCTGGAATGGCGCGCTGTGCCCACACCTGATGAAATTCGCAAAGCGCGTTCCAATCGCTTGAGCGATAGGGTCAGCATTCAGGAAGCTCCTGTTTTTGAGGAACTGGCCGGAGTCCTGCTGAAAAAACGATCAGCCGAGAGCCTGGTAGCGGTGCTTCTATCATTGATTGAAGACGAAGCGCACCTTGGCTTTGATATTCCTGAAGCGCCAGAGATAAGGCGGATCAAGCCCATTAACTCCGCCG
>JAITCJ010000172.1 GCA_031283145.1 Holophagales bacterium
GCCGAAGTCCAGGCAACCGCCTCAGCCCCAAAAGCGCCTTTGTGGTAAATCAAAGCTATGATCGGGGTTGCCAGAACAGCCATCCCCACGGCTCCGGGTATTACCATGAGGGCTGTTCCCCTCAGCGCCTCCCCAAGGCTCGAGCAGACGCCGATTACATCTCCTTCGCTGGCTTGACGGCTCATAGCGGGCAGGCTGACAGTCGCCACGCTTACGGCGAATAATCCCAAGACCAATTCCCCCAAAAGGTTTGAGTTAGCCATGACTGTCTGAGCGCCCGGAGCTAATTGACTCGCGAGGCTTTGGCTGACAAATACATTAATAGGATGGATGCCGCCAGCTATGATCCCCGGCAGCATACGTTTCAGCGCCAACCGGACATCCGGGTTTCTGAATCGGGCGAGCCACCCAAAATGGAAGCCCATCCGCTTAAAGGTTGGCGTTAATACCAATATTTGGACTAATCCATGAACCAGCATCGCGCAGGCGAATACCATCGCCGCCCTGGCGCCGAATGGCTGAGTCATCAAGTGGAAAGCAATCCAACTGACGCCGATAAAGACCAGATTCCCGCACATGTTGGTGGACGCGGCCAGGGCAAATCGGTGACGCATATTGAGTACCGCGGCCATTGCGGACGTAATGCTCACCAACAGCAGATAGGGAAACATGACGCGCCCTAGCGAGGCGCCCATGGCGACGGTGTCCGGGAATCCTGTTTTCCCTGAAATCACATCCCGCAGAACCCCCATTTGTGTGATAAAACCCGCCCCTGGGGCCAACTTGCCCAGCATAAGGAGACCGGTTATCGGGGTCATTAAAATTACGCCGGCGGCACAGATAACGAGCAGGATCACCACAAGCGCGCCAAGGAAATCCGCCGTGAAAGATTTGGCTTCCGCCTCGCCCCGTTTCGCGTCAATATCCACGAGCGTTGGCAGAAAGGCGGCGGTCATAGTCCCTTCCGCCGTAAAACGGCGCAGCATGTTGGGCAGGCGATAAGCCACCTGGTACGCGTCTGAAACATCATTAAGACCGAGGCGCGAGCCAATCATGCGCTGAACCACTAAACCGGTAAGGCGCGACAAGAGCGTCATCAAACCTACAATCCCCGCCGAACGCAGAAGCGTACGGACACCAGTTTGCTTGATCTTGACCATACAGTAATATAGCATTTCAACTTTTTGTAGTTGAACTGCTATGCTGGGATTTGCTTGCAAATCACGGCCGCGCATTGCTTGCGGGCGGGTACTGCCCCCCGTCGCGCAAGCAATAAAAGCGAAAATTGCTATATAGCCTCACAATGTATTATTTTAGGAGGGGGAAACGCGGGATGACGACAGAAAAGCGCCGTATTAACATCATGTCGTCCTGCGATGACGATTACGCAAAGTTTATATCGGTACAGCTTTTGAGCATAGCGGACAATCTGTTATATTCCGCCACGGACTACGAGGTTCACTTTTATCTTTTTCATAGCGGCGTGAGCAAAGAGAGCGTTGAATATCTGCGCTCATACTCCGATACGCTTGGCATCGCGTTTTACGAAGCGCGAATAATTGATACCGAGCCGTATATGGAACTTGCTTCCAAAGGCGGTAACTGGCCTCCGGAAGCGTATTACTCGCTTGTGTGTCACCGTTATCTGCCACCGGAAGCGGATCGCGTGCTTTATATTGACGCGGCGGACGTCTTGATACTCGGAGACATCGGCGAATTTTATTTTACTGATTTTGAAGGCTGCTCAATTGCCGCCACTTGCGCGCAATACAAAAAAACGGCCGCAGGCTATGTAACGGCATTGAAAAGCAACGATCTTCATGACGAATATCTTCGCTTCATGATCATTCGCGGCTCAATATTTAATTCCGGCTCATACCTTATTAATCTTGACAAAATGCGCCGTGAAAACATATCGCTCAACGAATACATAGCGCTAAAAAACTCACTTGAAAATATTTACCCGAATATTGAGAAAATCTATCATGGCGACGAAGGTCTTCTTGCGGCGGCATTTGTCGGCGACATCAAATATTTCGGGTACCCGGAAATAAAGGACGTACGGTATCAGCCATACAATTTTTGTCTTTCTTTTTTTGACCGCGAAGCCGAAATACGCGGGGGAAATCCATGGTACGTTCCGCGGATTTTACATTTCGCGGGCGGTATGAAACCGTGGCTGCTGACAAGCGAGAATGAAAAAGAACTAAAGCCGGGCCAATGGCCTTTTTACAAAATTTACAGACTTTATGCCAGTCAAGTTCCGTCCGCCGGCTTAAAATGATTTTTGGTAATACGTAATTCTAAAATCGGGGAATTTATGGGTTTATTAGCAAATTGCGCCGCCGCCGCGGTATGGCTGGCAGAGCTTGAAAAAAACATGCCTTTCAGAGTCATTGCCATTTTGCTCGTTTGTATCGCCATTCTGATTGCGGTCAAACTTATTACAAACGCTGTTTATCGCGTTGTAAAAAGCGGCTGCGAAAACCCTACGGCCACTGAGCGCAGAGCGAAAACGCTTGGCTCTGTCATGAGACACACCGCCAACGCGCTCGTGGTAATGTTTTTTTTGCTGACCATGTTGAATGAACTTGGCGTGAGCATAGGTCCGCTGCTGGCGGGGGCTTCGATTGTGGGCGTGGCTCTTGGCTTCGGCGCTCAGACGCTGGTCAAGGACACGCTCAGCGGCTTCTTCTTATTGCTGGAAAACCAGTTTGGCGTTGGGGACATAATCAACATTGATGGCGCGAATATAGGGACAGTCGAGCGGATGACACTCAGAATTACAGTGCTGAGAGACTTGGAAGGACGGGCGCATTACATTCCAAACGGGTCTATCACGCGCGTCATAGTGCTTTCAAAAGAATTTGCCCGCGCCTTGGTTGACGTGGAATTTGGGTTTGAGCAGGACGTGGATCAAATGGTGTCAATGCTTAAAGATATAGGCGCGGAACTGCGCGGAGATATGCCTGACATCGTGCTGGAGCCTCTTGAGACCAAAGGCGTTGACGCCATAAATCATTACGGGTACGTAATACGCACTTTGACAAAAACGGCCAGAGCCTGTCAATGGGATGTGGCGTGCGAATTGCGCCGCAGAATACTGATCAGGTTCCAGGCCGAAGGCGTTAAGGTTCCCGTGCCGCAAAGCGTGGTCTGGAACAAGACTCATGAGGACTGACGCCGGTTTGCGCTTTGCCGCGGGGATATAGTGAAACAACTTTAAAACGGAACGGTAGCGCAGACGAAAGCCACAAGGCAACGTACCGTTTTAAAGTTGTTTCACTATATTGCTTGCGCAACGGCGGGCAGAGCGCCCCTACAAGCTATAAACCCTCACAACCCAACGTCCATCATTTTCACTATAGTTTCCACGGATTCATACACCCTTTCCGGCGGCGTCGCCAGGGGCGGCATAAAGTAGAGGCAATCGCCCATCGGCCTTATCAGGAGGCCATGATCCAGCGCCTTGCGGTGCAGTTTCCATCCATATCTCAGGTTTGAGTCGTGAGGTCTGCCTGTTTTGGGATCGACAATTTGGGCGGCGGCGATACATCCAAGCGTCCTTGCTCTGCGAAAGGATGGATGACTGGCCAGGCTCGTCCAGGCTTCGCGCATGGTCTGTGATAATTTCGCGGCGCGGGCGAGCACAGGCTCATCGTCAAAGAGGGACAAGCAGGCGCAGGCGACGGCGCAAGCTGTCGCGTTGGCCGTGTGCGTGTGGCCGTGATAAAAAGTTTTGCCCTCTGAAGCATCGCCCCAAAAGAGACCGTAAATTGCGTCGCTTGTCCATGTCAGCGCCAGGGGCAGCATACCGCCTGTCAAACCTTTTGCCAGGCACAAAAAATCCGGAACGACGCCGCATAGGTCAATGGCCAGGAAGCGCCCGATTCTTCCGAAGCCTGTCATTACTTCATCAAGTATTAAATAAACGCCATAGCGATCACACTGTCTTCTGATTTCCATCAATAATTCAGGCGCCCAAAAGCGCATACCTCCCGCGCCCTGAACCAGCGGTTCAGCAATGAAAGCCGCCATGCCGGGGCCATGTTCGGAAAAATATTCCTGAATTTCAGCAATCGCGCTTTCAAGCCGCGGGTCCTGGTTCTCTGGGTTGATTTCACATCTGGGGTCTTCGGGCACGGCAAGGCGGTCGCACGCCAGCAGCAGCGGCCTGAACAGACCTGTGAGCCAATTATCCAGCTCACCCACGCCTACAGCGCCCAGCGTATCGCCATGATAGCCATCCCTGAGCGCCCCAAACCTGGCGCGTCCCTTTTCGCCGCTCTGTAATTGAGCCTGAAAGGCCATCTTCAGAGCCACTTCAACGGCTGTGGAGCCATCGTCCGAAAAAAAACAGCGTGTCAGCGATTGCGGCAGACGCGGTCTTAATCTTGCCACAAGCTCAAGGGCAGGCTCGTGTGTAAATCCGGCAAACATGACATGATCCAGCCGCCCCGCCTGCCGCTCCAGCGCGCCGACCAGGCGCGGATGACCGTGTCCGTGGATATTGCACCACCAGGACGAAATACCGTCCAATACCCGCCTGCCGTCCGCAAGCAGGTAATCAACGCCCTCAGCGCCAATTACGGGCACGGGCGGGTCGGCGGCGTGGTCTTTTTCCGGTGTAAACGGATGCCAGACATGCGCTCTGTCAAATGCCACCCTGCTCTGCCAGTCTGTGAGTAATATGGTGGGCATTGAGTCTCCAGCATTACAGCCAACGCCAAGTATATAGCAGTTCAACACTTCGCGGTTGAA
>JAITCJ010000194.1 GCA_031283145.1 Holophagales bacterium
TCAATGGCCGGGCTTACAACAAAAGCTCGGCGGCCATTCAGCAATTCGCGTTCCACCAGGTCCCAGGCTCTTTCAGCGTGATCCGGTCCCATAAGGCGCGTGTGCACAGGCTGTCGTCCAGGCGGAAGTTCATCCAGCACGGATTGATCTAAATCGCCGAAAATGGCCAGGGCCAAACTCCGAGGTATAGGGGTCGCGCTCATAACAAGCCAGTGAGGGTCCAGGCCCTTGTCCCTGATCGCCTCCCTCTGTTTGACGCCGAACCTGTGTTGTTCGTCAACCACGACAATTTGCAGTTTTTTGAATGAAACGGCCTCTTGAAACAGCGCGTGAGTACCAACGACATAAGCGGCCTGGCCATCGGCAATCCTGCCCAGCGCCGTCCGTTTGTCGGCCGCCCTCATCGCTCCGACGAGCAGTTGTAATCTGTTGCTCTCATCGCCAAGCAAGCTGGCAAAGCTGGACGCGTGCTGCCTCGCAAGCACTTCCGTTGGCGCCAGCAGCGCCGCTTGCCCCCCCGTTTCAGCCGCCATGGCCATAGTCAGAAAAGCTACTAGCGTCTTGCCCGAACCCACATCGCCCTGAAGCATCCTGTGCATAACGCGGCCAGAGCAGAGGTCATCCACAATTTCTTTGAACGCCCTGCGTTGGGCGGCAGTAAGACTGAATGGCAAATAGGATTTGAGCTTATATCTGAGTTCCGCGGAAGTGATTATCTTCTCTCCCTGACGCTTCATCCTGCCAGAGCGCCGCAGTTCCACCCCAAGCGCGAAAGCAAAAAGTTCCTCGGCGGCCAGCCTTTGGTGAGCGGGCGTCAAACCGGCCTCAAGATCATCTCCGGAACAGTCATCAGGCGGATTATGAAGCAGGCGCAGAGCATTAAGAGTATCCGGAAGACCGCCTGACAGCTCAGGCGGCAAAAGCGTCCTTGAGCGTTCCGCCTGTTCCAGAGCCAGCGACACCAACTTTTGCCGCGTCCGTCCCGTTAATGAGCCAACGCGGCGGTACAGAGGCAAAAAGCGGCGTACAAATAAATTTTCAGGCGGCTCTCCATTTTTTTCAGTTGAGTATCCAACCGCCTCCCATTCAGGTCCGCGCATTTCAAGGCCATGCCGTCCATGCGTCAGCGGCCCCCAAGCCAGTATTCTGCCGCCTGGTTTCAGAATCCTGGACAAGTGGGACTGATTGAACCAGACCAAGTGGACGGTTCCTGTCTCATCGCTCAACAGAACCTCAGTCAGAGCCATCCTCCGAACGCGCGTGGTACTTTGACGCAAATCCGTGATTTTGCCCAATATCGTCACATTGGAGTCAGGAAATCCGACTTGATATTTAAGTTCCCCTATTGGCTTAACGCTTCCGCGATCAACATAGCGATAAGGCAGACCCCATAGCAGATCCCCCACGGTTTGAAACCCCGCGTCAGCAAGCAGTTCCGTACGCTTTGCGCCCACGCCGCAAAGCGCGGACAATTTAGCGGAAAGAGGCAGGAGCTGGGAGGGCATCAGCCCTCCGGCCCATCCGAATATCGCTCCAATTCGCGGAAAAGAGCGTATTCACCCTCAAACCAGAGCGGGATCATGCCGGTAGGCCCATTGCGGTGTTTTGCCACAAGCAGTTCGGCGCTTTTCTCCGGCTCTTCCCCCTCCATGACCGGCTTCATCTTGCGGTGAATAAATATGACAATATCAGCGTCCTGTTCAATGGCCCCGGAATCCCGCAGATCAGACAACTGCGGCCTGCCGCCCTGCCTGTGTTCTACCTCGCGGTTTAACTGGGACAGAATAACCACAGGAATATTGCGTTCCTTAGCCAGCAATTTCAACGACCGGCTTATCTCGCCAATGCGGACGGATTCAGTTTGTTTAGCGCCGCGGCTGTCAGAAGGGCTTGAAATGAGCTGAAGATAATCCACAATCACCAAATCCAGCTTTTGATTGGACTGAGTACAGAGTCTGTCAACCATCGCGGAAATTTCCCTGGACGTTACAGTAGCCTTATCGCATATGAATATCGGCTGATTTATCAATTCATCCCTCGCCTCAAGCAATTTCTTATGAATACTTTCGCTGAAGCCGCCGTGGGTGACAGCTTTCAAATTCACTTGAGAACAGGAAGCCAGCAAGCGATTAAAAACTTCCTCCTTACTCATCTCCAAACTAAAAAAAGCCGTATGAGCGCGAAAGCGCGTACTGGCGTGCAACAGCCAATTAAGAGCCAGAGCAGTCTTACCAATACCAGGTCTGGCCGCCAGGACAATCAAGTTGCCGGGCTGAAAACCCTGAGTAAGCGTATCCAAGCGGGAAAACCCAACGCGCAGACCGGAAGACCCGCGCCCCTCCAGCCTGTCGAGCAAATTTTGATAAGATTCCTGAGCCACATGAGCAATATGCTCAAGCCCCCGCGCGTCCTGCCCTTGCGCCGTCCTGAAAAGTTCCTGACCGGCCTGTTCAACCAGCGTCTCAGGCGGAACCTCCTCCTCGGCGGCTCTCCTGACCAGTTGTGCCCCAAGCCGTATAAGCTCGCGGAATTTGCGTTTTCTTATGAGCAGGTCGGCAAGAATTTGCGGATTCCGCACTTCCTCAGCGCTCAACAGTTCAACCAGCCCCGCGAAGTCGCCAACACGCGAAAGATCGCCAGCCTGAGCCAGCACATCCTTGAGAGTAATGGCGTTCACCTCAAGATTGTTCTCAAGGAGACGTACCAACGCGTGGAACACAGCCCTGTGAGCCGGATGGACAAAATCTTCTTCCGTCAGACGGAAAACCACATCAGCGGCCTCCCGCTCCAGACCCGGAGCGCAGCAAGTAGCCAGAAGCGAGCGTTCCGCCTCAATATCCTCCGGCAGACGTTCAGGAAGCCATTCCGCCATGGTAAATTCTGTGCCTATAATCCGGGCGGCGTATATTCCCCGGCTCTCAGTTCAAGGAATATTGGATTTGTAATTGCCACCGGATAAATACCTTTCATCATAACATTCCAGGGCTTTCCAAGTTCATAGACTGTGGTCGTCTCAAGCGGCGTATAGACGCCGGTCGTTTCAAGCGGCGCTCCGGCCTCAACAACCAGCCAAGCGTCTTTGCCGGCAGGAGGAAGTTTATCAGGAGGAGCATCAGAAAGATAAATCTTTCCTGTATAAAACCTGGAATCTGTTTCAGATTTACTAAACTCATCCTTTTTACCAAACCCATCCTTGGGATTATTAAAGGTTTTAACACACACACCATTTACGATAATCCTGAGTTCATCAACGGGAAGCCAATCAGGAGCCACAAGAGTCACATCCAGCGTGACACCGGAAAGCGAACCATTTACAGCAACCAAACCGCCTGGGCCTATGCTTTCAACCTTGACGTCAAGCATAGGGCCGGTGGAAACCACGGCAGCGCCTGATTGTAACGCCTTTAGAATCGGATTACGCTCAGGATCACTCAGGTTAATCTCAGACTGACTCAGTTCGGCATCTCCGATATTCAAATAGGTTCTGGCCAAACCAACAGGAGTGTCCACGCTGAATCTTCCTGACGAAAAACCAACCGCCTTTGTAAAATTCTTCGGCTCTTGCTGGTTCAGCAGAGCAAACCAATCACGCCTGACATCATTAAATTCGCGCCACCAAACATCTATGCCATCCATGTCATATCTGCCCGGATCAGCTATAGTTCCCGCGTTAATTATTTCAAGCGCTTCAAAGTCGCCATTGCATTTTTCGAGTGACAGCGACCCTTTTTTGTACCACCACGAATTATAGCCTTGGCCAAGAGGCTGATCAGGGTCAAAATTCTTCTTAGTAAATATACCATCAGGTCCGCGCGGACGGTTAATCACGTTGTACTCTCCGCTTGCCTGCGCTAAAAAATCAGCCAGGTTCCAATTCCTGGAAGGCCGCGCTCCCCCGTTGCGGGCATTGGCGTCAGCGGGTGTGAAATAAGCAGTTACAGTCCCATGATCAGTAAGATTTGAAGAACGCGCGTTTACTACAAACGGCTCATTGCCGATAGCCGCTTTATATTCTTCCGGATAGTTCAGATCAGATGTGAAATCACTGTACAGAGCATTTGCGTCAGTCTGATGGTCCAGTTCCGTGCGAGCCACAACACCTATCCCATCAGCCAGAGCTGACGCAAGTTGTTCACACGGCAGCATACCGCCGCTGGTTGCCTGTGAAGGCCCCGGCGTATCAAAAGCTATCCAGCCCTCCGGTAGCGGAGCCTGAAATACCGTAACGCCTCGCGCTTGAGAGCCCAACCCCGGCCTTGTATCCAAGCGGAAAGATTCCAGAGTGGAGAGCGGCCCCCTGGCTCCGTACGCCTGGTACAACCCGGGAACAGTAAATACAGTAATGCCCTCGTAATTTTGAACCCCAAAAGCGGAATTACCGCCCACAAAATGGTAAGGTCCAGAAACATGGCCATCGGGCGGCCTTGGTATCTTAGCCGTTGGGTCAAAAGTTGACGTAATAGATTTAGTTCGTCTGTTACTCGGATCAGTCATACCATCCAATCCGGAGATGGCAAATCGCATCGGCTGAATAAATCCATCAGGCGAATCGCTGCCGCGGGTTGATATGATAAACCGGTTTTGGGCTTGACGAATTATTGAATCGTATTCAGGAGACAAAATTTCTGACCTTTCAGGGCTTAATTGTTCAGACAGGTAAAAAGTCTTTTCTTCTTCTAAAACAATAGTTGCTGCCGTGGTTGGTCTGTCTTCTTCGTTAGCATTTGTTCCTTTTTGCAAAGTGTTTGAGTAATAGCGGTTTCTGGCAATGATGCGGTAAATACCCGGCCGCATAAAAATCCCAAAAGAGTATGTCGGCGTAACGTAATAGCCAGAAGAATCGCTAAAAGACGACTCCGGCGGTTCCATCCACTCAAGTCTCTCCAGTATCCAGTGCGTTGGTTCTTTGTCGTCAGCGGGCTTATCAGAATCGCCTGTATAGCGTTCAAAGCGCAGCTCCAGTGGCAAATACCCCGTCCGCGTTCCGGTGCCATCCGTGAGAAAGTGCAGCAGAGCGTTTTTTTCACCCCTGAGCGCAATCATTTCCACGAACATATCGTTCAGAATCCCAGTTGCCTGATTGGGAGTACTTTGAGTAAAGAATACCACGTTGTAATCCGGCGCACTGCTTGCTCCCCCCTTGACGAATAAACGGCGTTTATGCGTAATGCTCGCATTTGGCTCAAGAGAGACGCCCGTATCAAGGCTTCCGGCCACAAAGCGCTCAGGGAATTTGGGTCTTATTTCTGTCAGACTATACTGAGGGTCAGAAGCCACCAAAAACTGTTCCGAATCCAGCGGCATCAGTCCCAGAGACACATGGCAGTCAACTGTATTTGCCCCAGGCTCGGTACCCATAAAAACAACCGGACCGGACCGGACGCTTGAATGCAGCGTCTCTAAATTTTTATCTTTTGAAAAAACCGTCCCCGGAATATCAACGCCCCAAGCAGACTCGGAATTACCTTCATCCCAACCCGGCAAAGGCTCGCCGGAGTTATTTGCATTGACAGTCGCCAAAATCCTGAATCCACCCCCGCGCTGATACAAAAAATCTCCGATGTTACGTATATCAACAGCAGAAGAATGATTATTTACAATCGTCGTTTCGATAGTATATTTCCTGTCCAGGGAACCCAAGCTGATACTGGTCATAGCTGAGACGTTTTGAACAAAGTCCCGGTCATCCCGGATTGCCCTCAACTTATTCTTGGGGTCATGAATATGCCCATACATCTCCAGTCTGGCGAGATCAGCTTCATTGACAGCCTTAAACTCATCAAAAACCAACGAAATATCAGGGTCTTGATTAACAACGGTAGTCAAGCGATCCAACATATCGCAAGGCATTGGAACTCTGCGGTAACTGGTATCCAGCGAGATATAGCCGACATCAACGATACTTCCCCCACCCGGCGCGTCGGCAATTCCGGCTGGTTCAGAAAGCGGAGTCCCATCAACAGCCAGCCCGACAAAGTCGTTGCCGATATAATAATCACCGGCTCCAGCCATTGATTTGAGACCTGGTACACGGTCGCCCCCGATCGCGGGAATCTCCTCAGCGATCAAAGCGGCTCGGTCGTATCCGGTGGCATGGTAGCAACCTCCTCCAACGAGGAGCGCCAGAGCGGACGCGACTGACAGAACGCCGTATCTGACGCCGCCAGACAGGTTCATGGAAATGTTCAGCTTTTGGGTCATTGGAAATCTCATCTCAAGATTCGTACGATAAAAAGCACGGAAAGGTTCTATGCTAACCTACATGGGTACATATTACTTCTTCAAATTTTTCAAAAAACCAATACACCTGATTGCGGCAGCCATAATTCTGGCTGTCATTTTTGACCTGCTTTGGTTTTACGTAAAGTTCCCGTTTGGCTTAAAAGTCCATTCACCTGAAACACTTCCTTCGACCGGACTGCCATTGCTGGTTTTAGGCGCGGGCGTAAAATCAAATGGCGAACCGACGCAAGTTTTGGAAGCCAGACTCAGAATGGCGCTGCGCTTATATGACGAAAAAAAAGCCATCTGGATTCTTGTTTCAGGCGACAACCGCACCCGCAACTATAACGAACCCCAGGCAATGCGCCGCTGGCTGATAAAACACGGCGTACCCGTGGAAAAAATAGTGAGCGATTATGCCGGAAGGCGCACCTACGACAGTCTGAAGAGGGCCGGAATGATTTTTGGACTAGAACACATAATAATCGTTACATCAGAGTTTCACACAATCCGTACGCTATATCTCGCAAAAAATCTGGGTCTCGACGCCTACGGCGTTCCCAGCGACACAAAGAGCATCGAAGCATCAGCCTATACGCGCCTTTGGCTCAGAGAATACCTGGCGCGTCACAAAGCCCAGTGGGACGTATGGTTTCCCCCGCGCACAGTATTAGGCCCAACAGAAAGCACACCTGATATACCGGATCAGTTATAGTCAATAAATCTGAAAAACAGACCGCGCTTTGTTTTTCAAATTTATTGAGAACGCTTTCACAGACATCGCGCCGCAAAAAATATTCAGGCTGGCTCAAGCATAGCTTGTATTGCTTTTAAGGTTAATTGACTATAAAAATCACAAAAACTTTATGCCGCCAAACATCCCCTCTGACGCCCTCGCAAAAATCATAAAAGAACTGTTATCAACCGGTCCAATATCGGCATCCGAGTTCATGTCCCTTGCCCTCTACCATCCCGAACACGGCTATTACAGGCGCGGCGCATCACAGTGGGGCTTTGACGGGAAAGACTACTACACAGCCCTAGACTTAGGCCCCCTGCTGGGCGAAGCCGTGGCCGCATGCCTCCATCAAGTCTGGTTAGAATTGGACCGCCCTGACCCATTTACCATTCTGGAGCCAGGCGCGGGGCGCGGATGGCTGGGAAGGGACTTACTGAAAGCAGCCGCGGGCGATTTCAGCCATGCCATCCGCTACATTCATTGCGACGACAGCCCCATAGCCAAACAAGAAGCCATTCAGGCCCTTGAGCCGTGGCTGAACAGCGGACAAGCTCATATAAAAAATCAAGACGATAAAACAGACGCTTTCATCGGAGCGGTTATCTCAAACGAACTCTTAGACGCGCTGCCGGCTCAGCCCTGGCGTTGGGACGGAGAACGGTGGAAGCGGGAAGCGCTCATATCGCTTGATGGCGGAGACGCGGGGTTCACACAGTGGGAAGCCGCCGATCCGGGCGAAGCCGGAGACTGGTTCAGCCAGTGCGCCGAAGGCGGCTTACAGCCGGACGACGGGAGTATTTGGGTTGAGAGTCTCCCCGACATTTTAGAGACCATTTGCAAGCCGATGCAGAAGGGACTTTTTTTGGCCATTGATTACGGAGACAGCGCCCCCAAGCTCATAGCCAAAAGGGCCGGTCTTCGCAGGTATTTAAAGCATCAAACGGACGGAAACTGGTGGGAGTCTCCGGGCAATTCAGACCTCACAGCCGACGTTGACCTGACGCGTCTGACATATTTACTGGAACGTCAAGGACTGCGTCCCCAAAAGTACACCACTCTTGGCCATTGGGTCTGCGCCCACGCCCCATTGGCCCAATGGGAAGCGGAGTGGATGGAACTCCCATCCACGGAACGCGCGGCGCGGAAACAGAACCTAATGCGGCTGACGCTTCCAAACGCGATGGGGGACAGGTTTAAGGTTTTGTACGCGCGGCGTTAGCCGACCAGTAGGAAATATTGGATACGCGCTCCGAGGTAAGACCATTTTTTTATGTACCTAAAAAATTGCCTTGAAAAAACCTGAAAAAGTGCCATTATTTTACAGTTGTGTTGCATCCCACTTTCGCACAACGACAATGGGATTTAGTATGAGCCAGTCGCAAAACGCCAGTTTTGCAATTTCAACGGAGTTGATAGTCTGTGCCAGAATGGTGCCGGACGCGACACTGGAGCGGACGGCACCATTACGGGCGCGGACAGAAACGGGGTTTTGCAATTACCTCAGTGGTTGTGTTTTTTTGTGTCATTCTTGTATTTTTTTGATTTTCCCATCAATATTGGCATGATTATTCCTCACACCCCCCCCCCCCCCACAAACCCAAGACAACCGAAAAACAGTGACAACCGGCGCGCCGCGTTGGATCCAGCCGCTGACCGGACGGGGCGG
>JAITCJ010000107.1 GCA_031283145.1 Holophagales bacterium
ATACCAACGCATAGCTCCGATTCAGGTCAAAACCCAACAAACGCTATTATTGTTAGCTGATGGAATTTTGTCAAGAGTTTTTTTTAAAGCGCAGGTCAGCTTCAAAGTCCTGCGACACTTAAGTTTAATGAAAGGTATAGTCAATGGAAATGGTATTATGCGTCAAATGCTTTTGCGACCGGCTCAATGGACAATTGAACATGAAAAAAATCACACCGCTCATCCCGCTATCCTTGCTGTTAAGCCACGGTTTGCTGGCTAATCCGCAGGCTAATCCAAAAAAAGCTCCCAATTCGATTTACAAAAACGGATGGATTGATTTCAATAAAAACGGCGTCAAGGACGTCTTTGAAGACCCCGCGCAGCCTATTGAAAAACGTATCGCGGATTTGCTGTCGCAGATGTCCATCGAAGAGAAAACCTGCCAGTTGGCGACGCTCTATGGTTACGGCCGTGTATTAAAAGACCCCCTGCCTACCTCGGATTGGAAAAACGAAGTCTGGAAAGACGGCATTGCTAATATTGACGAGCATTTAAACGGCGTTGGCCGCGGACTGCGGACAGTGCCTCATCTGCTCTATCCGTTCAGCGGCCACGCGGAAGCCATCAACACTGTACAGCGGTGGTTTGTAGAAGAAACGCGTCTTGGTATTCCTGTTGATTTCAGCAACGAAGCGATACATGGATTAAATCACACTAAAGCCACGCCGTTGCCGGCTCCCATTGCCATTGGAAGCACATGGAACAGAGCGTTGATCTATGAGGCGGGCGCAATAGCGGGGAAAGAGGGCAAAGCCCTGGGATATACAAACCTGTACGCGCCTATTCTGGACGTCGCCCGCGATCCGCGCTGGGGGCGCGTGCTGGAATGTTACGGCGAAGACCCCTTTTTGATTGCCGAACTCGGCATACAAATGGCAAAGGGCATACAAGACCAGGGTGTAGCTTCTACATTGAAACACTATGCTGTGTACAGCGTTCCGAAAGGGGCGCGCGACGGAGACGCGCGTACTGACCCCCATGTCGCTCCGCGTGAGTTGCACGAAATGCACTTATATCCGTTCCGCCGCGTGATTCAGGAAGCGCGCCCGATGGGTGTTATGGCGAGCTACAACGATTGGGACGGCATACCGATTATCACGAATCATTGGTTTTTGACGGAATTGTTGCGCAAACAGTACGGATTTACGGGATACGTTGTGAGCGACAGTTGGGCGGTTGAATACGCGCAAACCAAGCACCGCGTAGCCGGTACGTATGAGGAAGCCGTTCGTCAGGTGGCTGAGGCTGGATTGAACGTGCGGACAGGCTTTACGCCGCCATCCGACTACATCCTGCCGCTCCGCAAGCTGATAGAAGACAATAAGCTCTCAATGGAAACGATTGATCGTTTGGTAACGGACGTGCTGCGCGTGAAATTTTGGCTGGGCTTGTTCGACAATCCTTACGTGACCAATCCCAAAGCGGCGGATAAAATTGTCGGCGAAGACAAACACATGGATTTTGTGCTTAGAATGCAGCGCGAATCGTTGATTCTGTTAAAAAACGAAAGCGGTTTGCTCCCGTTGGATAAAAACAAAATCAAAAAAGTGCTGGTCACAGGCCCGCTTGCCGTTGAAACAAATTTTATGACCAGTCGCTACGGTCCGAATCAGTTGACGCCGCGCACTATTTTGGATGGTCTGCGAAAATATTTGGCCAATAACCATGAAATTCTCTATACCAAAGGCTGCGATGCGGCTGACGCGGGATTTCCGGCGACAGAAATTTTTCCTGAGCCAATGTCCGCCGAAGAAGTGGCGGAGATCCAAAAAGCGGTTGATATGGCAAAGGACTGCGACGTTATCATTGCCGCGCTGGGCGAAGACGAATCGCGCGCCGGCGAATCCAAATCGCGCACTTCTTTGGACCTGCCCGGACGTCAGCAACAACTGCTGGAAGCGTTGCATACAACGGGCAAACCCATTGTTCTGGTGATGGTCAACGGGCGGCCTTTAACCATCAACTGGGCGAACAAACACATTCCCGCAATCCTGGAAACATGGTTCCCGACTAACAACGCGGGACCTGTCATAGCGGAAACACTGTTCGGCGACTACAATCCGGGCGGGAAACTGACCGTCACATTTCCTCGGACAATCGGGCAAATTGAGTACAATTTTCCGTTCAAACCCGGCTCTCACGCCGGTCAGCCAGGACGGGACGACCCTGTGAACGGCTTTGGAAACACGCGGATTAACGGGGCGCTGTATCCATTCGGGCATGGGTTGAGTTATACCGCATTTGAATATTCCGATCTGGTTGTTACGCCTGAACGGCAACGCTCGCAAGGCGAATTTACGGTGACATGCAAAGTGACCAATACCGGCGCTCGCAAGGGTGACGAGGTCGCGCAGCTTTACGTGAACGATGTGGTAAGCAGCGTCATCACTTACGAATCTGTGCTGCGCGGATTTGAACGCGTCACCTTAAATTCCGGCGAAACCAAAGAGATAAAATTTGTGTTGAAACCAAGTCATCTGGAATTGCTGGACCGCAATATGAACAGAGTAGTGGAGCCAGGCGATTTCGAAATAATGATCGGAGCCTCAAGCGAAGATATTCGTCTGAGGAAAACGATTACGGTGTTACCGGATTAAAGACATTAATCTCTCGGCGCCCCTGACTATCACGCGTGGCATAAGACTGCGCATCGGCAACTGCGTGGAGCTGGTATAGCAGTTCAACTTTTTGTAGTTGAACTGCTATGCCAGGATTTACTTGTAAATCACGGCCGCTTGTTGCTTGTAGGTGGGCTTTGCCCACCGTTGTGCAAACAACAAAAGCGAAAATTGCTATATAGAAACGAAGTACCCCCCTGGCAATCCCGTGTCGTTGTCTGGAGAATGCCCCGTGGACCAGTTGTGATACCAGTTCCCATTGCCAATGCTACAAATGGTCGTGCGAATGCGGCTGTTTGCGGCATGTTGCGCTACCGCTTTTGCACAACAGCAATGTGATTTGGTATGACAACCCAGAGTTGAATTGCTATATGCGGGAGCCTCTTTTAGCGCCATGCTTGCCGCGCCTTTCGGGGCGAACCTTCGGTGAACCGCTTCTTGCCGCGCCGCGCCCTCTGGGTTTTTCTTTGCGCGGCTCCACAAAATCAGCCTCTCGCAATGAGGCCGGGGCTGCCAGAGTTGGCGTAAAGACGATGGTTTTTCCATGAGCGTCCCTGGCTCTGGCCTCCAGTATCCAGGCGGATACGCGGCGCAGGTTTTCATCCACGGAAGTAATTTCAACCAAGACTTGGGCGCCTATGGGCAGTTCGATCTGACCAGCCGCGCCAACGGCCTTGGCGCGGTACTCATCCACGGAAAATTCGCAGCCCAGCGCGCCAAGTGGTACGCCTACCTCTACAAAGGGGCGCTCAAGGCGGATAAAGGCGGCTTTTAGTGAAAAACCCTGAATGTTACCGCGAAATTTTTCACCAATTCTGGATTTCATAAGCAGGCAGGCTTTCCAGCGGTCATTTTCACGCTCCGCCTCGGTTGCCAGTTGCTCACAATCTGAGGCGCGCTTGGCTAGTATTGCCAGACGCCCATGAAGGTCCGGCGGAAATATCCCGCCCCTGAGAGACCGCTTGAGCAGGCGATGAACTATCAAATCAGGGTAGCGGCGGATTGGGCTTGTGAAGTGCAAGTAGTCGTCCAGCGCTAGGCCGGAATGTCCGATATTATCCGCCCTGTATTCGGCTCTCTTCAGGCTCCTGAGCAGCATGGTGTTGAGCAGGGCCTCCAGCGGACCCCCATGAATTTTATCCAAAAGGCCGTTCAGCAATTCAGGCGTCGGTTGGTCTTTGGGCTTCATCAGTCCAAGCGAGATGGCCAATTTTTTGAAAACTTCCAATTTCAATGGATCCGGGTCTTCATGGACGCGATAAATGGCGGGACATTCGCGGCGGCTGAAGGATTTAGCGACGGCTTCGTTGGCCAGGAGCATAAATTCCTCAATCATCCTATGGGCGTCGTGCCGTTCATATCGCCGCGCGTCTGTCGGACGCCCATCGCTGTCAAAGAGAAACTCGGTTTCTTCTGTGTCCAGGTTCAGCGCTCCCCGCCCCAAGCGTCGCTCTGTCAGGCGGCGTGACAGCGCAAGCGTCTGATCCAGCATCTCGCATATATCTTCGCCTATCTCATGCCGTATCCGCGCGTCCAAGTCCACGCAGGCTTTCTTTACCTG
>JAITCJ010000173.1 GCA_031283145.1 Holophagales bacterium
TCAGCGGTCAGAAGATCAATGTCACTGAGGGCAGAGCGGCGCTTCATACGGCTCTGCGCGCACCTGCGGAAACTGTTGTGAATGTGGACGGCCGCAATGTTGTGCCTGATGTCCACGCTGTGCTTGAGGCGATGGAGAGATTTGCCAATCAGGTTCGCGGAGGGGAATGGAGGGGGTACACGGGTAAACCAATTAATTCTGTGGTAAATATCGGCATTGGCGGCAGCGACCTTGGGCCTGTCATGGCATATGAGGCGCTGAGACATTATTCACAGCGGGATATTGCCGTGATATATGTTTCCAATGTTGACGGCACTGATATTGTGGAATCACTGCGCGGACTGAATCCTGAAACCACGTTGTTCATTGTGTCCAGCAAGACTTTCACGACGCAGGAGACTATGGCCAATGCTCAGACAGCGCGAGATTGGCTGCTGGGCGCTCTGAAAGACGAGGCTTCTGTCGCCAGGCACTTTGCGGCTGTTTCGACCAACGCTGAAAAAGTGACACGGTTCGGAATTGATAAGGGCAATATGTTTGGCTTTTGGGATTGGGTTGGGGGGCGCTACAGCATGGACAGCGCTATTGGCCTGTCAACTATGATCGCTGTGGGGCCGGATGTGTTTCGCCGTATGTTGCGCGGTTTCCACTCTATGGACGTCCATTTCCGTACCGCTCCGTTCTCTGAAAACATGCCTGTTCTCATGGCGCTGCTCGGTATTTGGTACGTTGATTTCTTTGGCGCGGAGACTCACGCCGTACTTCCGTATGATCAGTATTTACGCCGTTTCCCGGCCTATCTTCAGCAGTTGATGATGGAAAGCAATGGGAAACGCGTAACGCTGGATGGAACGCCGATAGACGTACCCACGAGCGCTGTTATTTGGGGAGAGCCGGGGACTAATGGTCAGCACAGTTTTTATCAGCTCATTCATCAGGGTACTCGCCTGATTCCGGTTGATTTTATCTGCTTCGCTGAATCCCTCAATCCTGTCGGACGGCATCATTTTATGCTCATGTCGAATGTATTCGCTCAGGCGGAGGCGCTGGCCTTTGGCAAGACTGAGTCTGAGGCACTGTCGGAGGGTGTTCAGGAATCATTAGCGCCACATAAGGTCTTTGAGGGCAATCGGCCATCCAGCGTTTTGATGGCTAGGCAGTTGACGCCTGAGGTTCTGGGGAGCCTTATAGCCCTGTACGAACATATAACTTTTACGCAGTCGGCGATTTGGGGCATCAACGCTTTTGACCAGTGGGGCGTTGAATTGGGCAAGGTTCTGGCGAATAAGATTCTGCCTGAATTGGACTACCGGAATGACGCGCCCTTGAACCACGACAGCAGTACAAACGCGCTGATAAAACGATTTAAAGAATGGCGATAGATTTTTTATTGTAATTTTGCGTTTTTATGAACAGCGCTTCCCGCATACGCGTTCTTTCTGACCAAGTGGCAAATCAGATTGCCGCTGGAGAAGTTGTGGAGCGTCCTGCTTCTGTTCTCAAAGAACTTGTGGAAAACGCGCTGGATGCCGGCGCTGTGTCTTTAGAGATAACCTGGGAGGAAGGTGGGCGAAAGCTGTTAGAGGTCGCGGACAATGGCTGCGGGATGTCAAGAGACGACCTCTATTTAGCTCTGGAGCGCCATGCTACGAGCAAGATCAAGTCCGCTCAGGATTTGCAGACACTGGAGAGTTTTGGCTTTCGCGGTGAGGCGCTTCCGAGTATCGCCAGCGTTGCGCGTTTTGAGCTTCATAGTTCTGAAGTTGACGGGGGTGGTTATAAATTGCTCTCTGAATTTGGCGTTATCCGCAATGTGACGCCTATGCCACGAGCCAAAGGAACAACGGTAACTGTCAGGGATATCTTTATGCAGATGCCGGCTCGCAGACGATTTTTAAAGTCGGCGGAAACAGAACACGCTCATCTCTGGGACACAATTACGCGTTTGGCTTTGGCGTCGCCGCAGGTTCGCTGGAAAATCCGCTCTGACAAATCCGGCGAATTGATCCTGCCTGTCGCGCAGGAATTGAAACATCGCCTTGTTTCGCTTTTGGGCGAAAAAATGTCGCGCTTGATTGCTTTCACCGATGGCGAGGCTCCCTGGCAGGTTCACGGATATATAAGTCCGCCTGATTTGAGCTATAGAGACCGCAGTCACTTATATTTATTTGTCAATGGGAGGCCGGTTAGAGACAGACTTATGCTTTCCGCGCTGGCGAGCGGTTGGGATGGTTTTTTCCCAAAGGGCGCTTATCCGGTTGTGGCGCTGTTTTTGGAACTGCCGCCGGAGGCTGTTGATGTGAATGTTCATCCTACTAAAGCGGAAGTCCGCTTTCGGGAGCCACAGCGAGTTTTTCCATGGATAAGCCGAGTAATGAGTCAGGCATGGGGCGCAGCGAAGGGGGAACTGCCCAGTGTCCTCAGCCTGCCCCCTAAGCCGGTTGAGCATGTTTTTGAGGAGCCTGTAAAGCGTCTCGGCGCGGCTCAGGAACATCGCAACTTGTGGAGAGACGATTATAATCGTGAAGCGATGGGATCTATGCGTCAGGCGTTTTCACCGAGCCTGGATCGTCCTTATGATTTTTCAGCGCAAAAGATTAATGCCGCGGAAACCGCCATCGGTCTTGCTGACCCAAGTCCTATTCGATATTTGGGGTCTTTTTCTGAAACTTATCTTTTGGCTGAGTTTCGGTCCGAAAATATGCCGGAGCTTTGGATGGTTGATCAACACGCGGCTCATGAGCGCGTACTCTATGAGCGGCTGTTTTCGCGCAGGCATCAACCGGCAGTTCAGCCGCTGCTGCCGCCGAGGGTAATCAATATAGGCCGTACCCACGCGGCAAAGCTGAGTCCTTTTCTGGAGGAACTTTGCCGCATAGGCGTTGAAGTTGAAGCGTTCGGGGAAGACGCGGTGACTGTCAGGGGGCTGCCTGATTTTCTGGCGCGGCGGGAGCCTGAATCCCTTATAGAAGACCTTTTAATCAGAATGGAATCCGCCGGAAGCGTCGATTTAGATTATTTTCGTATAGAACTCAACGCTGAACTCGCTTGCCGCGCCGCGATAAAAAAGAACAGCGCCCTGGATTCCGCGCAAGCGCAAGCCCTTTTGGAGTCATTAATTAAATGCGATAAGCCTTTGACTTGCCCCCACGGAAGGCCGGTCATTAAAAAAATGACTTTGCTTGAGCTAGAGCGAAGTTTTGGAAGGCGAAATTAGCAGTTTGACATTTTGATGGTTGTGTTTCTATTAAAAAATACGGAATTTTATAGCATTGCAACCTGGTAATGAGTTAAAATCTTAGGGCTTGAAGAATCTTCAGAGGTTGTGATGCTGACTTTGCCCCTTACCCGCGCACTCACATTTGATGATGTGCTATTGGTTCCGGGACCCAGCGAAATCCACCCGAACAACATAAACCTGAATACATGCCTTACATCGAATATCAGACTTGGTATCCCATTGATCAGCGCAGCGATGGATACCGTGACGGAAGCCAGTTTGGCTATATCTTTGGCCCAGCAAGGCGGCATGGGAATTATCCACAAAAACATGAGCATTGAGCGCCAAGTTGAAGAAGTTGACAAGGTTAAACGCTCAGAATCCGGGATGATAACCAACCCTATTACCATCAGTCCCAATGCGCCAATCAGCGAAGCAGAAGCCATGATGGCAAAATTCAAAATTTCAGGAGTGCATGTCGTTGAAAACGGAAAGCTGATTGGGATACTTACCAACCGCGATCTCCGCTTTGAGACAGACTTGGATACCCCGGTAAAAGAGTGCATGACGTCAAAAAATTTGGTGACGGTTCCAATCGGCACTACGCTGGAACAGGCAAAGCTCAAGTTACAGGAACATCGCATTGAAAAATTGCTTGTTGTTAACGACAGCGGCGCTCTAAAGGGTCTGATCACTGTAAAGGATATTGAAAAGACAATTAATTATCCAAACGCCTGCAAAGACGACCTTGGACGTTTAAGGGTCGGCGCGGCTGTAGGAATTTCGGCGGACTTGCTGGATCGCGCGAGAGCGTTGATTGAGGCCAAAGCAGATATTCTCTGCATTGATAGCAGTCATGGTCATAGCAAGAGCGTCATTGATTCACTCAGGGCACTGAAAGAGGCTTTTCCGGCAACTCCCGTCATCGCGGGCAACGTGGCAACTTATGAAGGCGCCAGGGACCTGGCCAAAGCCGGTGCCGATGCTATCAAGGTCGGCATAGGACCAGGATCAATTTGCACAACCCGTATAATCACCGGAGCCGGTATGCCCCAGCTCACGGCGATTGTCGAGGTGTCAAGGGCATGCCGCGAGTTTGGCGTGTGTTGTATCGGCGATGGCGGGATCAAATTCAGCGGCGATATTGCCAAAGCCATCGCCGCCGGAGCGGATTGCGTCATGATTGGCAGTTTGTTTGCGGGTACAGAAGAAGCCCCCGGCGAAACCATTTTCTACCAGGGTCGGACATTCAAGAGCTATAGGGGCATGGGTTCTATAGGAGCAATGAAAGCCGGCAGCAAGGACCGATATTTCCAAACGGGGAAAGAAGACGTAAAACTAGTACCGGAGGGCATTGAAGGCCAAGTTCCGTATAAAGGCAAGTTGGTTGATCTGGTGACTCAACTGCTGGGCGGCCTTCGCGCAGGCATGGGTCTGGTTGGCGGCAAGGACATCCGCGAATTCCAAGATCGAGCCACCTTTGTTCAAATCAGCAGCGCCGGACTCCGTGAGAGTCACGCCCATGACGTAATGATTACAAAAGAAGCGCCAAATTACAGAATGGAGTAGTATAGAATCTTTAAGCGCGGAGGGTCCTGCTTATGACCGATGCCTGTGTAGTAATAACCACTTGCGGCAACGAGGAAACAGCCCTCAAAATCGCTTCCGCGTTAGTAGATCAGAATTTAGCGGCCTGTGTGAGTCTTATTACGGGCGTTAAAAGTTACTACTTTTTTGAGGGAAGCACACACATGGATGAGGAAGTCGAACTCATGATAAAGACTCGTTGCGAACTATTTGATAAGGTATCGGCATTAATCACAGAATTACACACTTATGACGTGCCGGAAATAATTATGCTCAAAGTTGACGCCGCCTCCGAGCCATTTCTCAAGTGGATCAACCAAACAACCAAAGCGCGGCAGTTAGGCTAATCAATTTCATTTTTTAACTGATGTTTCATGCCAGAAACCATTATGTGTTACTTTTGTGACGAGGGCTTTTTTATCCGGAGGCAAACATGCAAGCACAATCGAATCTCGTAGGCGGTTTCTTACATGTTGTTGAAATGGCCGCGATTGCTTGCGCCAGAAGCATTGGTCATGGAGACCGCAAATACAGCGACCATCTTGCCGTTGAAGCAATGCGAAAGGCCATGGATAAAATAGAGATGGACGGCACCATCGTAATTGGCGAAGGCGAGCGTGATGAAGCTCCAATGTTGTTTGTCGGCGAAAAAGTCGGGATGGGAACTCCCTTTGAACCAATTGACATTGCCGTTGATCCACTGGAAGGGACAAACCTGTGCGCAACAGGCGCGTCAAACGCCATTGCGGTTATGGCCGCCGCTGAAAAGGGCGGTTTACTACACGCCCCGGACCTGTACATGGAAAAACTGGTGGTAGCCGCGCCAGCAAAAGGCAAAGTCAGCCTGGACTACCCTGTCGCCAAAAACCTGGCCATCATTGCGGAGAGCGCTAACCGCAAAGTCGAAGATTTGACAATCGTAGTGTTAGACCGCCCCAGACATGATCAATTAATTAGCGATATTCGCACCGCCGGCGCAAGGATTCAACTGATTGGCGATGGCGATTTAAGCGCGGGTATTGCAGCGGCTGTAAGCGGAACGGGCATACACGCCTTAATGGGCATTGGCGGAGCGCCGGAGGGCGTATTGACCGCCGCGGCAATGAAGTGTCTCAATGGAGAAATACAGGGCCGCTTACACACCGCGCAAAATACAGCTTCTAAAGAAAAGGCGGAAGCTATGGGCGTTGATTTTAATCGCGTCTATTTTACCAACGACCTTGCGCCGGGCGAAAATATCATATTTGCCGCTTGCGGCGTGACTGACGGCAGTTTGCTCAAAGGCGCAAGATTCTTTGGCGACGGCATCAGAACCACCAGTCTTATAATGACCTACAAGCCAAAAACCATAAGATTTACAGATTCTGTTCACGTAAAAGGCGGAGAAGATATACTTATTCGTTTTTAGCGCATTTCTCGCAGAGTAATTTATGCAACCCCATTTGATCTTTCGTGTTCACACTGATCGCCGCTCAGGATTGGGTCATGTGTCAAGAGCCTTGTCACTTGCGGATCCTTGGCAAGCCCTGGGAGGTATAGCTACCATAGCTATTAGCGGAGATGAACGCGCCAGAGCAATAGCCTCAGGCAAAGACCCATTTTCAGAATCACAGTTGCCATGTTCAGCAATTTATCTTGGCAAGTCAATAGACTCGCCTTTGTCTGGATATCTTAAACATGAAAAGGCAGTGGTATTAGTTGATCTATGGAATGTTACCGCAGATCAAGTCAATGCGTTGCGTCCGCTGAAAGTCGCCCTTATGG
>JAITCJ010000003.1 GCA_031283145.1 Holophagales bacterium
CTTGCTTGGCGTGGAGAGCGACCAGCAGAGACAGGCAAGGGTACAGGAGGAGAAGGATGAAAAAGTAAGACGGGAGAAACTGGACAATGAGCGGCTTCGGATGCAATTAGCAAAGATCGAGGCCGACAATAAAGAAGCCGAGGCCAGGACTACCGCGGCCTCAAGAGCGCAATCTCCCCAGCTATTTCAGTCCTCACAATCCGTCACTGATTTCGCGCCGGTTGCAAACAGGGCGGTAGTCTATATATGGAGAAAAGAAATGCTTCCCAATCCGGGCGGAGTAAGCCTGTCTTTTAATGGGACTTACGCGGCAAAACTAAAGAGCGGACAGTACATTCGGGCAGAACTGTATGAGGGGGTTTATAATATTCTCGGCGATGTAAGAGAAATGTCTGTTGGAGCGGGAGTAAGGCGAAACGATTCAATTTCAATAAACGTCAAAGCCGGTCAGGTTTACTACATTCATTTAATTGGCCATATTAATGTCAATACGTGGCCGGAGTTCAGAATTCAGTCTGATGCCGAAGGCCGGAAAGCAGTCAAAAAATCAAAGCTAATCTCACAGTTGTTCACAAATTGAGCATAGACAACAACCATTTTTGCTTGTACTACCCGCCATTGTACAGACAATACAAGCGAAAAATCATACAGCCAGTCAACTTTAAAATCATCCTGTTTATCAAAGTGTGGGGCACTTCGTTTCAAGGCTGCGCCTTCGTTACGTGAGCCGCCGACAGGAATGGAGGCAAATCGCCGTAAGTCACTGGCGCTGCCTCGTAGCGCCAGTGACTTACGGCGCTTGACTCCATTAAAAGCGGAACGGTAGCGCAGACGAAAGCCACAGGGCAACGTACCGTTTTAAAGTTGTTTCACTATATCATTTCACAAGTATCTTGACGCTTCCTAAATGGTTTGCTGTCAGTACTTGCGCGTTTTTGAGGCTTGGGTCGCCGACGGCTATGTCGTACGTCAATCCGGTATCTCCAATTGTAATTATGTAATCCATTCTTGAATTGCCTTTTGGCGTAAAGGCGGGAATTATATCATCCGATGGCCTTGTCCCATCGGCTTTATATGTGTAATTTGCGCCTGGCTGTCCATAAATACCCATATCCGCGCGGCGTGTTTCCAGAGCCATCTGAATAACTTTGGCGTTGGACTGCGCGTCCCCGATAATCCTGGCTCTGCGCCTCTGGCCCGAAAATGTGGGTATGGCAATCGCGGTAATGATCCCAATAATAGCGATAACCAGGAGCAACTCCATCAGGGAGAAGCCCTTAGTTCGATTAAATTTCAACACCGCGTCCTCCAAGCTCTCAACAAATCTGAAAAACAGAGCGCAACCTGTTTTTCAGATTAATTGGCTTTAACATCGCCAAACATGTATCCTTTGCCCCATACGGTTTTTATTAACTGCGGACTGGAGGGGTCGTCTTCAATTTTTTCTCTGAGCCTTTTAATGTAAACGTCAATAGCTTTACGTCCGCCAAAGTGATTTTCGCCCCAAACGCTTCCATATAGTGTCTCTCTGGACAGCAGCTTGCCTTGGTTTTGCAGAAAGACGTTCAGGATGGCAAATTCTCGTGGCGTTAAATCCAGCTCGTTATTGTTCTTATAGGTTTTTGAAACCTTGTACTCAACGCGTATTCCCATGGACTCTATGGTGTCGCTGGACTCATTGGCGCGCCAGCGCCTCATAATGGCTTTAATTCTGGCTACCAGCTCGTCGGGATTAAACGGCTTGACCATGTAATCATCCGCGCCAAGCTCTAATCCATGAATTTTTTCGCGGTCTTCAGACTTGGCCGTAAGTATCACTATTGCCGAATCAATACCTGATTCGTGCAGTTTCTTACAGGTTTCAAAGCCGTCAATGCCGGGCAGCATGACATCCAACACTATCGCTTCCGGCTTAATTGATTTTGCGATTGATAACGCCTCTTCGCCGCTGACGGCTTCCGCTATCTTAAACCCCGCCTTTCCAAGTGTGGCGGCAGTATGGCGGCGTACGAGGTTATCATCCTCCACTATCAAAACAGTAATGGCACTTGTCTCGTTCAACAAAAACACCTCACAAAGATAGATTCTACATTATTGAAAGGCTTTAGGGCAATCTTGCTGCCATGACCCGCCTAATAAAAGAGTAGTGACAGGAACATCAGGCGTTTTCACTCCTCTGTGGGCAATGCACGTATGTTCCGCGACGACCAGCACCCCCCATGCTTTTGGACACAGGTATGTCTCTAGCGCGTTGAATATTTGCCATGTCATACGCTCCTGAACCTGGAGTCTGTCGGCAAATGCGTGTACCACGCGTATCAGTTTTGACAATCCTACAATGCCGCCTGCGTCAGGAAAGTAGCCAAGAGTCACATGTCCAAAGAAAGGCGCTAAATGATGCTCGCATGTGCTGGCAAAAGGGACGCGCTCAAGAATCACCGGACATGGCTGTAACTGGCCGGCTATTGGTTGAAGCTCGGAAGCCAGGTCTATGCTGTATCCTTCCATGCGTTCAGCCCAAAAGGCAGCCACTCGGCTTGGTGTGTCCCGCAGCTCAGGCAGTTTTGACTCTATGCCAAAACTGGCCAGCAATTCAGCCGCCGCCCGCTCCGCCCTTTCGCTGTCAAAGCCCATAATTTTCCCCTAATATATATCATATAGTGAAACAACTTTAAAACGGTACATTGCCCTGTGGCTTTCGTCTGCGCCTACCGTTCCGCTCACCGCCTGTCGGCGGCTCACTTCACTACGGCGCAGCCTTGAAACGAAGTGCCTTCTACCTGAATAAAAGGACCGTTTTTAAGTTTATTGGCTATACTTGGCCGACCGCTATTTCTTTATGGGAATATTAAATGGAAAGGGTGTCATAAATATGGTCAAGCATTCTGTTACATACGCTGCTTCCGGCGTTGATATAAATCGCCAGGATGACGCGTTGGCCCGCATAAAACCTTTGGTCAAGACCACCAGAACCTCTGGCGTCCGCAGTGACATTGGACTTTTTGGCGGTCTGTTCAATGCGCGGTTCCCGGAATCAAAGCCGCTGCTGGTCGCCAGTATGGACGGAGTGGGCACTAAAATGAAAGTGGCCCGCATGGCGGGTATTTGGAATACTGTTGGCGCTGACCTTGTAAACCATTGTATTAACGATATTTTGGTTCAGGGAGCAAGACCGCTGTTTTTCCTGGATTACATCGCTGCGCAGAGATTAGAGCCGCCTGTTATTGAAAAAATAGTACAGGGTATGGCGGATGCCTGCAAAACTGCCGAGTGCGCCCTCATTGGCGGGGAATTGGCTGAGATGCCGGGCGTATATGCCGAGGGCGAGGTGGATGTCGCTGGCTCAATAATAGGGATTGTGGATGAGGACGATTTGCTGCCTCGGTCGAGATATATGTCGTCAGGAGATGTTGTTGCCGCCCTGCCTTCTTCCGGCCTTCACACCAATGGTTACTCGCTGGCCCGCAAGGTCTGTTTTGAGATAGCGGGATTGGGTTTATACGATGAGCTTCCCGGAACAGGTCAATCCGTCGCCGAAGCGCTTCTCGCTGTACATAAAAGTTATTTGCCGCGCTTGCTGCCATTGGTCAAAAATAAAAAGCTGCTGGCTATGGCGCATATTACCGGAGGGGGTCTCACGGACAATGTACCCCGTGTGCTGCCGTCAAATTTGGATTTTGTTGTTGATACCTCAAGCTGGGAAATTCCCCCGCTTTTCCAATTCATTATTGAAAAAGCCAACATGCCCGCAGAAGACGCGCGGCGCTCGTTTAATCTTGGCGCTGGAATGGTCGTCGTTGTAAAGAAAGAAGATTGTGATTTTGTAATGAACCACTTGAAAATGGCGGGAGAAACACCTTGGATCATTGGTGAACTCGCCGAGGGTTCGGGCGGTGTGGTGTACAAGTGAGGTATATATATTGAAACAACTTCAAAACGGTACGTTGCCCTGTGCCTTTCGTCTGCGCTAACGTTCCGTTCACCGCCTGTCGGCGGCTCACTTCACTACAGCGCAGCCTTGGCACTTCGTGCCTCCAGCTTGGATAAACAGAATGATTTTAAAGTTGAATGGCTATATTATCTGCCGCTGATCAGCGCCGTTGGATAAACGGGTACGCTCTCATTGCCGCTGGCGTCAAGCGTGGCAATGGCAAATACGTTGTTGTCCAGCATTACGTTTTGCAGCGTGATTTCTGTTGATTTGGGCAGTGTCTTTGTCTTTTGCCAGTGAATGGCGTCCGAGCGGCGGCTGTAGAGTACAAGGCCGCTAATCCTGGGATCATCGGGCAGTTTCCAGGTCAGTCTGGTATTCGCTGTTCCATTGCCTCCGATGGCGATGTCGTATGGGGGGGCAGGGGCATTGCCGAGGTGCATAAAGGATGCGAGAAGGGCGCGGGTGATTTTCGCGCAGTAGTTTTCATCAAAAAAATCGGGTGTGTCGCCATAGCGGCGGCCATTTTCAACTCGTGGTATTTGATGCTGGCGGTCATAGTGCTCAAAGGTATCTGTAAAGCGAATGGCAGGAAATCCTTCGTTCGCGAAAGGGGTGTGATCTCCGCCGCGCCCCACTCGGTCGCGCCTCAACATCAGCCAGATGTCCAGATTGTCTGAATATGGCTCTCCAAATCGCTTGACGTACCTCGCCCACTCTCGGCTCCTGCCGTCATTCTCGCCTCCAAGGGCTTCGCGCGTACGCTTCTGCGTTTCTGTTTCAATGGAAGGTACACCCTCGGAAAAACATCTGATGGTGGTGTTGTCCGTGTCTTTGTTTATCCCTTGCACGTTGCCGACCATGTCAGCCGCGATCATGCCCCTGACCGTAAAGCCTTCTGCTTTCAGTCGTTTAGCCAGGTGGGTCGCTCCCATAAGCCCCTGCTCTTCGGCTGCGGACGCGACAAAATATATCGTTATTGCCGGTTTTTCTGCGGCCATGATACGGGCAATTTCAAGGCAGAGGGCAACGCCGCTGGCGTCGTCCACGGCGCCAGGTCCGTCGGCGTCGGGGTCCTGGCCGGATGGCAGACTGTCATAGTGGCCGGCTATTATCAGGACTTCTTTTTTTCTGGAAGAATCAACTCCTGGCAGTATGGCGCCAAGATTCACCAATTCAACCGGCTGCGGGAGCCGTCCGCTGCCGCCGGCTGTAAAGCGTTCCTCGTAGAGTTGGAGCCTGCTCCCCTGAATTGCCTGCAAAGACTTTACGTGATTGATGATCCACTGCTGCGCCGCTTTAATGCCTCGATTTGGTTTAACGGAATCTGACAGAGTATGCCTTGTTCCAAAGGAGGCAAGCGATTCAACTGTAGCTCTGAGGCGGGTCGGCTCAACTTGGGCCGTGCGCTCCTGAATGTGAATATCAAAGGCATGCTGGCCTTGAATTACCGAACACGCAACGGCGGCATAGAGGGCAAGTCTGCGCATGGATAACTCCGAAGATAAAAGACTTAGGAGGTAATTGCAA
>JAITCJ010000108.1 GCA_031283145.1 Holophagales bacterium
CTCAAATTTGAATTGCTATATACAATCAATAAGCGGCCGGGATTTACAAGTAAATCCCGGCATAACAGTTCAACTACAAAGTGTTGAACTGCTATAGTGAAACAACTTTAAAACGGTACGTTGCCCTGTGGCTTTCGTCTGCGCTGCCGTTCCACTTTTAACGCGTTCAATCGCCGTAAAGTCACTGTCGTTGCCTCGCAACGCCAAATCCAACGGCGATTTGCCCGCGTTCCTGTCGGCGGTTCGCGTAACGAAGGCGCAACCTTGAAACGAAATGCCCCCCACTTGGACAAACAGGATGATTTTAAAGTTGACTGGCTATATACCGACTAAAAATCATGCCGATGGAAGCAAGCCCAGATCGTTTCTATGCTGGCGCATAACATTGATAATTCTTTGAAGATGCTCATCCGTTGAGCCGCCAACGGCTTCCGCAATCAGGCGAAATCCTTCGGCTACCTCATTTCTGTCAACGCCTGCTGCGAAAGCGGGCGTCTTTAATTTTTTATGCACACTTTTTGGCAGCAACCCCTCTGTGCGCTCCGGCCGCACAAGGGCGCAGGCGATGACGAATCCGGAGATTTCATCGGAGGCAACCAGGGCTTTTGCCAAAAGATTATCCCTTAATACGCTTGAGTCAGGGCAGTGTGCCTGAACAGCCCGCGCTATTACAGATTCCCCATTTTCATTCAACCAATTAATTATCCGCTTGGGGTGTTCTTCTGGCCAGCGGTCATAGTCGGCATCGTGCAAAAGACCCGTCAAACCGTACAATTCTTTGTCCTGACCATAGAGGCGTGCGAAATCACGCATTACAGCTTCTACGGCAAGGGCATGAATCTTTAGTCTCTCCGAATCAGTCCATTCTTGCAACAATTTCCAGGCAATATCTCTTGACAACATTGTGCCTCCAACAAAAAATCAACTCCAGCCGACTATTTTTTTATCTGTTATCCGCTGGCTGACAGAGCGCGGCCCAGCCTCGGTAACGGCTTTGGAGGATACAGTTTGGGTGTTTGAATCAGTTAGCTCGGTATCAACAGTTTTTCCCTTTTCCTTGTTTTCCATCGGCAAAGGCGATTTGGCCCAAGCCTTATCCAGTGTTCCGGATTCAACATCGTCTATGATTTCAAGGCGCTCTTCGGCGAGAGTAACGCTTAGTTGACCGAGAACATCTTTGCGGGACCCGGTAATCCTTTGCTTTAAATTTGTCGTGCAATCAGGGTGAGTCTCCAAAATATCCAAAATTGCTGGGCGTTCAATCCACAACACCTGATTATTCAGGGCAATGAAATTTTGAACAATAGGATGCATACAGCCTCGCCCTTAATATATCAGTTCAACTAAGAAAAGTTGAACCGCTATAAACACCTGGTATCAGGGTGCCGCATTCGGGACATTTACCATTCAATAATTCATATTTGGCTACTGTGTAATTTAAACGCCGTATGACTTCATTTTGGCAGTTTGGACACGTTGTGTCTTGAGCTTGAGGGACGTTACCAAGATAGACATAGTGAGCGCCGCAGGCCAGAGCGCGATCTTTCGCGCGGCGCAATGTGTCGTACGGTGTTATCGGAAATGTACGCATATGATGCGAGGGACGAAAGGCTGAAAAATGAATCGGAACATCTGGTCCGAGATTGGTTAACACCCAATCAAGCAAACGGTCAATATCTGACTCTGAATCATTCAGACCAGGAATCAGCAGGTTTGTTAGTTCGACCCATGTACGCTCTGATTGAGCAAGACAGGCCAGTGTTTCCAGGACAGGCGCGAGTCTGCCCTCACAATACTTTGTATAAAAATCGGGGTCTATGCTTTTGAGGTCTATGTTTGCCGCGTCTATCACATCAAACAGATCGTTTCCGGCATCGGCGCGGATGTATCCGTTGGAAACAGCTATGGTCTTTATTCCAAACCGGTGAGCATTTTCCGATACCTCAATACAAAATTCGGATGAAATAACTGGTTCGTTGTAGGTAAAGGCAATAGCTGAACATCCCTGTGCCAACGCTATTTGAATGCAGTTTTCCGGTGTGAGGCTTTGTAGAGTTCCATAATCATGGCTTGTACTCAGGCTCCAGTTTTGACAGAAAGCGCAGTTGAGATTGCATCCCAAAAGACCAAAGGAAAGGACTTTTGAACCCGGCAAAAAGTGATACAGCGGTTTTTTTTCTACAGGGTCGGCAACCGGATATGTGCCAACCCCCCAGGCCTTAGTCCAGAGTCTGCCATCTTTTGCGTAACGCGCCCCACAACGGCCCGAAACTCTGTCTTGCATGGAGCATTGCTGAGGGCAGAGGCCGCAGACTATCCAGCTTTCGCGCTCCGAACGCCACCACTTAGCGAGATGTGACATCAGGCCAGTACAGCTACTAAATAGCCAACGCCAAAAGGAGCCTCGTAAGAGAGCAATTTGACATTGCCGGAGTTATCACCTATCGCTCCCGCGGCTATGGCCATGGACTCGCTGGAGTCTTCAGCGGCAAGGTCACGTAAATCCGTAGGGATTTGTGAAGTTTCAAGTAGTTCTCCTGCCTCCACGTGCGCTCTAAAAGTATCGTCGAAAACGTGCGCCCTCGGGTGATAGCCGGATGGAGCGCCAAGCTGGAGTCTATGGCTCATATCGCCTGACGCTATTATAGCCGTGCTGCCCTCATAATTATCGCAAGTTCGCCTAAGGATGCGTCCAAATTCAGTGTGATCTTTAAGGGAGATTCTCCAAGGATATCCCAGTACACATACGGATCCCTTAAAACCTGCGGACTGAAGAAACCATAGGGGGACTGCGGCTCCGTGGTCTAATTCTTCTGCGTCAAGGATTTCGATGGGGAACTGGTGTTCAACTGTGTTTTGCGTCAGGTATTCATAGAAATCCGGTTCTGAATAAAACTCAACTTGCAGGTCCGGTCTGCCAAAAGTCTTGAAATTGCCATGAACACTCAATGGCATGGAAATACATGTATAGGCGTTAGGATAGTGAACCAAATGCGGATTTAAAACAATCACACGGTCCGGTTTAGTATCCGCCAACTCTTTCGCGGCTTTGAACATAGCTTCAGTCGTAGCCGCGCACCGTTCGGCGCGGCTGCCGCCCATGGATGGCACCACGATGGGCGCGTGGCACATGAACACAACACGTGAAAATATGGCGTCCGACATCATACCCCCTGTGGTCACACGGGAACGGCAAACTAAAGATACAATTCTCAATTTACAATAATACAGAGCCAGTCGCAAAACTCCGGTTTTGCAAATTCAACGGAGTTGATGGACTGCGCCCTCATTTCGCTGGATGAACGCCCCAAGC
Organism: Holophagales bacterium; assembly: GCA_031283145.1. GTDB lineage: Bacteria > Acidobacteriota > Holophagae > Holophagales > Holophagaceae > WRHW01. The sequence goes on from JAITCJ010000108.1 coordinate 3,314, forward strand.
GGCACTAAACCACGGGGTTGCAGCGCAACTCCGTGGTTTAGTGCCGCTTGGGGCGTTTCTGGGGCGGACGGCATCATTACGGGCGCAGACAGAAACAGGGTTTTGCAATCACCTCTTGTGAAAGGAGATATTCACAAATAATTCATTATAAATCAGCGCTCTCAAGTTTATTTAAACCCTCGCGAACCCGTTTCCGCGCTATTATGAATTGGTTCG
>JAITCJ010000120.1 GCA_031283145.1 Holophagales bacterium
GCTTTCCTAGAAGCTGCTTTACAGGAAATCTTTTGGTTGGTTCGAGTCTCGTTTGTGTTGCGCTTCAAGTTGATTGAATATATATGTCGCGTAAAAACAGCGCGGATTCTTGCGTCAAACACCAATATTTTTAGGGGGGGGGGGGGGAAGAATCATGCCAATTTCTCCAAAAAACATAGTATAAATTTATTCATGATTGGTTGTCAATACTCCACGCGCACACTTGCGGTAGCGTTTGGCTGTCCGTCTGTCTGGGCTGTGGCGATTACATGGTAGTACCCAGGTCTGGAAGGCGCCGAATAGAGGCCGGTCTGGGAAATTGAGCCGCCGTCCGACTCGTCAACGCTCCACTGAATTTTGGCGGAATCAATGCCTTTTACTTTCACGTTAAAGGCATATGTCTCCCCCGGAGCCAACTTGACCGAAGCAGGCTCTATTACAACTTGCGGCTGAACAAGAATTACCTGTACCGCTCTGACCTTTTGACCATTTGCCCTCACGGCTCTGGCTATGACGCGGTAGGTCCCCGCGTAAGGCGGCGCCAGGTAAGTAACTTGGTGGCCGGTCGTCCGCATGAGAGAACCGCCTTCGAGTTCCAGCACTTCCCATTCCGGCGGGTCGTTTAAGACCTCCGTGGCCTGAGCGGTCAATGAAATCCTCTCGCCAACTTTGATGATTGAAGTAGCCGTTTCAATATAAAGCACTTCTTCGTTGGAAGATGCGCAAGCAGTCAGCAGCAAAGCAAAAACAAGACAATACCTGGCTGAATACTTTTTGGGTTTGTCAAATAAAAAATAACGCAAAATAACCTCTCTTCACGGTTTTGAAGTGTCTTAACAGAGTTTATGGTTCCTTAAAGTGTCATTTTACCGGTTTGAACCAACGCGGGAGTTAATAATCGCCGGACGTCCGCAGGGGCCATGCCGACCAGAAAGCCCTTTGAACCGCCGTTTATATAGATTTTTGGCAAATCCAGAATAGACTGCTCCATATACACAGGCATTGTCTTGCGTGTGCCAAACGGGCTGGTGCCTCCAACCTGATAACCGCTGTGCTTATCGGCCACAGCCGGTTTGCATAGGGTTATAGCTTTACAGCCTGTGAGACGCGCCAGGGTTTTGGCGCTGACTTCCATATCCCCGTGCATTAAAACAACCAGGGGACGGGCATTCTCGTCCTCCATTATCAGTGTCTTAATAACCGAATGTTCATCAACGCCTAGTTCCTGAGCTGAAACACTTGTACCGCCGTGATCTTCGTAGCGGTACAAGTGTTCTGTAAAATCCACGCTTTCGGCTCTGAGGAGCCGTGTTGCCGGAGTTGAAGGAAACTTGGACAAAGCGTTTAATAAATTTAATGAATTTACTTAACTTTCAGATTCGGCTTTTTTGCGGCCACGCTTTGGTTTTGCCTCGTTTTCCGATACGGCGTCATCGGAATCGGAAGCTGCGGTTTTCCTGGGGCTGCTCTTGGATACGGCTTTTTTCGGCGCTTCTTCTGTTTCAGGCTCTTTTGGCGCGGCGGCCTTTGTCCTCCTGGCACTGCTCTTTACGCTTGCCGCAGACGCTTCTTTAAGTGGGGCTTCATCTGTTTCAAGTGTCTCCTCCACAGCGGCTGGGGCATTCTTGGACTCGCTCTCAGCGCTCTCAGGGATCACCGTGGAGGCTGTTTTAGTCGGTTCTTCTTCTATTGCCAATGGTTCCGGCGCCGCAGCTTCTTCAGCGGGTTTGATGGCTTCGGGGCCTCCGCCTTCCTGCTCCTCAAAATCTCCGCCCTCAAGTCCTCCGGCGTCGAAACGAACTTGAGCAATACCTTCCTCGCGGCGGCGTTCCACTTCCAACAGTTCGGCGTATGCTGCCGTATCAAGCAGTTCTTCAGTAATAGCGGCGGTTTTCAGAAGCATGTCAAAGATCTTTTCCGTGCGCACTCTGCCGCGAATTTCTGTCGCGGCGCCATGTTTTTCGAAATCAGCTTTGATATTTTCAAAAGAGCGGGTCGTCTTGGTCTCTTCCATCCATTTGCGAATTTCACTGTCAATTTCCTCATCAGAAACCTGAATGTCTTCGGCGTTTCCAAGAGCTTGCAGTAAATAGCCGCTGCGCACCGCGCGTTCCGCGTCAACAAGGCGATGTCTGCGGTATTCAGCCCAGTTGACTCGCTTGCTGCTGATGTCGCGCTGGGATAGTTTTTCTGAGAACTCGCGGCAGTAGTCGTCCAACTGTAAATTGATCATGCTGGATGGTACTTCAAAGTTAGATGCGTCAAGCAGTTGATCTAAAAGATCGCTTTGAAGACGGGCCATTGCGTCGCGTTCAGCTTCTTCTTCATAAACTCTGCGAATTTGTTCCCTGAGCGCTTCCAGACTTTCGCACTTGCTCTCGTCTTTTGCGAATTCATCATTGAGTTCAGGCAAAACCTCAGCGTTAATTGCTGTGACCATAACTTCGTAATTGACTTGCTTGCCGGCTAACCCGCGATCTTTGTCATCTTCAGAGAACTGAATCGTGAATTTTTTAATTTCATCTGCTTTCAAACCCAGGAGTTCTCGGTCAAAGGGCTTGCCTTCCTCAAGCTGAATTTCTTGATCATGTAAATGCCTGGGTTTCATCCCCTGTGGTTTTACTTTGAGTTCCATAGATACTATGTGTCCGATTTCCGCGCCGCCCTCGACTGGAACGAGGCGAGCGGCTTTATTGCGCATCGTTTCAAGGATTTCGCTGATGTTTTCATCATCAACGCGGCGCTTTTTCTTCACCAGGACGGCGCTTTTGTAATCAGGCAATCTGACCTCAGGAGCAACGTCAAACTGAAGCTTGATCTTGCCTTCGGCTCCTTCGCGCAATTCCGCTTTTTCAACGGCCGGACGAGAGATGGGCTGAAGTCCGATTGAGGATATAGCATCCCAGAAGTGGCTTTCTATCAGTTTTTCTGAAACTTCCCTGTTGATTTCGTGCTGAAATTTTGAAATCAGAATGCTCTTGGGGGTCTTGCCGGGTCTGAAACCAGGTAATTTAACTTTAGGAGTTATATCGGCGATAGCCGCTCCAAATGCTTTTTCCACCAGCGGCGCCGGAAAAATGATTTCCACCGACTTACGGGTGGCCGAATTGTGCGTGAGCGTGACCTGCATGGGTACTCCTGAAAGCGCGTATCCTTGGAAATGACCAGATAAAAATTGAGTTGTGTATTCATCTGGTGCGAACGGTGGGACTCGAACCCACACGGTATTACCCGCTGGAACCTAAATCCAGTGCGTCTGCCAGTTCCGCCACGTTCGCTCAAGTTGTCAAAAATCAAATAATCGTTCCTGGTGCGCCCGGAGCGACTCGAACGCCCGACACCCAGGTTCGAAGCCTGATGCTCTATCCAACTGAGCTACGGGCGCGCACAGAATTTTCCATTTTACCCTAAAACGTAAAAATATTCGAGAGCTTTTCGCTGTTTGATAGTGCCGCGCGCCACTGCTCCAAGCCGTCTGTCAAATTTTGTTCAGGCACCACGCGTCGCTGATGGAGTTTTCATACAGCCGTTCCATACAGGCGTCGCATTCCAGTAATTCTGCCGCTCGCTGCCATTCATTGCCCAGGTTTGTGACGATTAAGCCCGGGTCGTCAGTACCCAGAGCGCATCTGACGCCGGCGTCCATCATGGTTTTGAGCGGATGACGCGCAAGTTCCGGCACCAGCGCCAAATTAGAAGTAATACACACATCTACGGCTATCTTTTTTTCCGCCAGTAATTCAAGTATGGACGGGTCTTCCGCCGCCCTGACCGCATGGACAATCCTGTTTAAGTGAGCTTCCTCTATGGCTTCCCTGATATTTGAGGCGGGGCCGTTTTCCCCGGCATGCGCGGCGCAGCGCAGCCCCAAGGCTCTGGCGCGGTCAAATACAGGCGCCCACTGCCTGAATGGAACTCTCTCCAACCCCCCTGTGGAAAAACCCGCCACAAAGGGCGGAAGGTCGTTAGCCACCAAATCTAAAAGCGTATGGCCGTTTTCAATCCCAAAATTATTTACGGCGTCAAGTATTAAAACCACATTCACGCCTTGGGCATTGGCGTCCGCTATGCCTTGTTCAATCCCTTTCCAGAGTTCATCCAATTTCAAAACTTTCCTGTCAACGACAAGCGTTTGAGGTGAACACCACAAATCAACGCCGCTTGGGCCATCGCCATTTGCCGGAATCCGCCCCACAACAGCGTTGACCGCGCTCCTGACGGCGTCAGCGGATGTGAGCAAGTCGGTAATGAAGAAGAAAGACTCTATGAAAGATGTAAAAGGCACGGCTTCGCCCCGCCAAAGAGCTTCAAGGGAGTCTGGAACAGACGACGCGGCATGACTCCGCACCCAATCAGGGTCAAGCGAACCCTCCAGGTGTACATGGCGATCAATTCGGGTTGGCCGAACTTTAGAAAACATCGTGCTTACTCGTCATAATCGTCCATCTTGAGGTCGCCAGGATCAACGCCCTCCGCGCGGACACCGGAGATGCCAAAGCTCTCTTCCAAGCCGTCTTCGCTGATAATTTCAGCTTCATGCTCTCCGCCAAGCTCGTCTTCTATATGTACAACAGACTTTTCTTTCTTAACGGCTTTGGGCTTGGATGGGGCGTTCTTCTGATTAGACGCGCACTTTGGGCAAATAGCCTCCGGCTTTAAAAAGTCGTAGAACTTCGCCCCGCAGGAATAACAAATCCATTTTTTCCCTAATTTTGCCATTCGTACCTCTCAATGGTGTTTAAGTGGGTTAATACAAAGACCCAAGTGAGAGGGTTATAACATGATTTAAAACTTATGTCAACCCGCCATTTACCAAATCCCGTTCATACTGCGCAACACATATTCCCAAATTGGCGCCGGAATTATTCTGTGGGCTATTTGCGCCCAAAAAGAGTCCGCTCCAATGACGACCCTGCGCGGAGGATGTTCGGCGTTCATAGCGTTGAATATTTTGACCGCGCAATCCTCCGCGCCCATCCCATGTTTCCCCGCGTAATCCTCGCGTCTGTTCGCGTAGTGTTCAATGGCCGACTGATACGCTGTACCGGCGACGCGCTCAGGCAGGTCGCCCCAAGCATGTTTAAGAGTTGCCCTGAATTCTGACTGAATGGCTCCAGGCTCTACGAGAATCACCGGTATCTGTTTGCCTATCTCTAAGCGCAGTGTCTCAGCTAACGCCACGACCGCGTGTTTACTGGCGTTATACGCCCCAGCCATCGGAATTGAGAGCCTGCCTAAAACAGACGCAACGTGAACTATGCGACCCTCTCCCTCCCCGCGCCGCCTGATTAGGGGCAAAAAGGCATTAGTTACAACTTGCAGACCAATGACGTTTGTTTCAAACTGCAAGCGCAATTCATCAGGGCGCAGCGCCTCCAGCGGCCCCATCTGCCCATAGCCGGCATTGTTGACAAGCGCGCGCAAAGGCAGGTCTTCTACAGCGCTGACAGCGGATTGAATGGAATCTGTATTTGTCACGTCCAGTCTGATTTTTCGCAGGTCATCGCCATCTTTTAAATCCGTAAGCGAGTTCAAATTCCTGGCCGTGGCTATGACGCCCCAGCCAAAATTCCGGCAGACGTCAACCAGCGCCCTCCCAATGCCCGTCGAACACCCGGTAATCAAAACCCATTGCTGTGGCATAACCGCTCCAAAAAAGTCAAATTACTTCAATATCTCAGGCCATTTTTTGTGTACGTGCAATATAAATTCACCAAAAAAAGTATTCGCCCAGGCGAACCACTTGCGCGTAAAGTCATTTGGATCATCTTTGTCAAAGGCTTCGTGCATAAAGTAAGTCCCGGCATGTGTGGCGGCCAGCGTACGCAATACTTGACCCACTTCCGCCTTGTCCTTGGATGTGATCCCCTGGGCTATTAGCGCCAGATGCCATATCCTATGGGCGTCGGCGTGGGGACTGCTGATACCCCTAGCTGCTCTTCCTTCGGCAAAATACGGATTGTCGGAACTCAGCGCGAAGCGCCGCGTTGCTTTATAGATTAGGTCGTCAGCTTTGCACGCGCCTAAGTAAGGCAACGAGATGAGGCTGGGAAGGTTGGCGTCGTCCATCATCAACGCGTTTCCAAAGCCATCCACCTCAAAGGCCCATATCTTTCCGTACTTGGGGTGATTGACGATTGCGTGTTTGTACAGCGCTGTTTCAACTTCTTTGGCCAATTCTCTGGCATCGCGCGCCAAATCAGGGTCTTTTGCCGGACCGTCAGCCAGTTCCGCCATCTGGCGCAAGCTGACCACGGCAAAGTGATTGGATGGCACCAGGAATAAAAACAGCGTCGCGTCATCTGAGGGCCTGAAAGCGCTGGCTATCAGTCCGCACGGCTTCCACGGGTTCCCAAGACCCCCCTGAGCCAGGGTATCGTGCTGCCACGCTGTAGTCCTGCTGAACTTGTATGGATGCGGTCCCCTGCGGTCCCCCTTGCGCTGCTGCTCTTTGAAAGTACGTATCACTAATCGCATAGCCGTTTTCCAGCCACTGTCAAAAACTGATTCGTCCTTTGTGATTTTGTAATAACCGTAAGCCAGGCGAATAGGCCAACAGAGGCTATCCACTTCCCACTTGCGCTCGTGAAGTTCCGGCAGCATCACGGTGTGGTCTGTAATCCAATGGGATGTCCCGGGACCGTCGTTGAAAGCGTTGGCGTATGGGTCAATTTGAATACAATTCGTCTGACGGCGCACCAGTCCGGCTATCAGAGACTTCAGGGTTGTGTCTTGCGGAATCATCTCCAGGTAAGGCCATACCTGAGCCGTGCTGTCCCGCAGCCACATCGCGTTAATGTCGCCGGTGATCACAAAGGTATCTGGCATCCCGTCTTTTTCACCATGCGTAACAGTGGTATCCAGAGTGTTTGGGAAACATTGTTCAAACAGTCTGCCAATCTCATGATTAGCGGCGGACTTGATTTCCCTGATTTTTTGCTCCACCGCCGGACTGATAAATTTTCGCTCCCTCGGCTCCGGGCGCACGGTTTGAGCGAGCGCCGGAAGCATCGCTAAAATCGTGATAAAAAAACAAATAGCGCGCGGCATTCTTGACCTCCAAATTTGTACATAGTTTGTAAAATCGCAAAAATTTAGTCAATTAACCTTAAAAGCAACACAAACGATGCTTGAACCAGCCTGAAAGTTTTCTGCAAAACAGCCTCTGGGAAAGCACTCTCAATAAACCTGAGTAACAGAAGGCAGCCTGTTTTTCAGATTTATTGACTATTACAAGATACTTCGTCTCAACATGTCAATGGCCCAATTTGCCGCCCTGAATTGGATATCCGCCCTGTCGCCGTGAATGTCGTGGACTTGGCATCTGACGTCAACGGCTCCGGCGACCGCAATATAACATCTGCCAATCTTGTCACAGCCATTCTGACTTAGAGCGTGTTCATCCGCAGTTGGCCCGGCGTTGCCTGTCACGGCCAACCCCCAGTCAGCCCCCATCCTCTCTCTGATACGCGCCGCCATTTCGAGCGTGATCGCTTCACCCACGGTGCCGTGAGAATTAATGAAATCCACAGGTACTCCAACCAGTTCGGCTTTGGCTTTGGGCGTGTACACAACGACGCCGCCAAGAAAATTACGGCTTGCGCCTGGTACGTCAACCAGGCGCGAAGCCAGAATGCCTCCCGTAACGCTCTCGGCTATGGCCAGCGTCTCGCCGCGGGCGTTCAGGAGAGCTAAAATAACTGATTCCGGCCGACTATTACCGGTGCAGACTAAATCATCCCCAAGCTCCGCACTCAGGTCTCCGCGGACAGTTTCCAACTGCTCATCGCTGGTTGAGCGAACTAACAACTCCACATGTGTCCTTGTAGCAAGGATAGTCCAGTCCAAGTGCGGGTAACGTTCTCTGATGCCCTTTGTCCTCTCGTCCAGAACACTCTCACCAATACCACTCACCACGAACCGCTGTGCGCTGATTGGTTTCTCGGCCAAGTTCAACAGACGCCGTTGTATGCCGTTTGTCCAAAGTTCCATCATTTCCCGCGGGACGCCTGGGAGCATGACAATGCGGCGGCATTTGCGGGATGGCGGATTTTCCCAGTACACGCCGGGCGCTGTCCCAAGAGGATTAGAGATGGCGATGGCTCCTTTTGGAATCAAAGCCTGTTTATAGTTGCATTCCGGTGTACAGAGTCCCCTCGCCTTAAAGAATGATTCAATCTCAGAACGTATCCGCAGGTCTTCAAACATTGGAACGCCAATAACTTCCGCAAAAATCTCTTTCGTTTGATCATCAAAAGTAGGTCCAAGACCGCCCGTTGTGATTATTAGGTCTGAACGCTCAAGTGCGTCAGCAATGCAGGCTCTCAGCGTAGTATGGTCATCCCCCACGCAGGATTTAATACGCAATTCCAGCCCCAATTCAGCTAAACGATCCGCTATCCATATTGAATTTGTGTCAACGCGCCCGGCATTTAACAATTCCGAGCCAACGGCGATCATTTCTGTACGCATGATAACAGCTTAACTGAAAAATCAGGCATGGTGTGAATCAGAATTCTATTCGTCAAATTCGTCCTGATTACTTGCGATTTGGGCGAATTTTTCTTCTACCTTGAAGAAAACATCAACTAAAATTGGCTCAAACTGTTTTCCTGAACCCTCTCTGATGATTTTACACGCTTCTTCATGTGAAAGAGCGTTTCTATAAGGGCGCACCATGACCAGCGCATCGTACACATCGGCTATCGCCATCATACGACCCTCAAGAGGTATATTTTTTTCGCTCAGCCCAATAGGGTAGCCGTTGCCATCCCATCTTTCGTGGTGGGTTCCGGCTATGTGCATAGCGTGACGCAAAAAAGAGTGTTCGCGGGTTTTACTCATTATTTTTTCAATGGCGTCAACGCCAACCGTTACATGGGTTTTCATGATTTCATATTCTTCTTCCGTGAGTTTCCCCGCCTTGTTCAAAATATGATCGGGTATTGCTATTTTCCCAACGTCATGGAGCTGCACCGAAGATAAAAGAGCATGTTCATTCCATTCAGAAATTTCATTGGCGTATATACCCGTGCGCTTCATCTCCCCAAAAAGAGCCTGTATATAGAGTTTTGTGCGCATTATATGCCCGCCGGTCAGTTTGTCGCGGAATTCAACCAGGTTGGTTATGGTACTCAGCACAGCGCTTTGAAGCTCGGAGACCTCATTTGTCTTTTCCATTACCGTTTTTGCCAGATTGTTTGTATAACTCATCAGCAGTTCTTGATTGTCCCGTATATCTTTTTTCTGTTTGACGATCAAAAGCTCTTTTTCTATGCGCTTTAATAAAAGCGGGCCGGAAAAAGGCTTGGGCGCGTAATCTACCGCGCCAAGGTTTAAACCCTCCATTTCGTTTCCCGCGTCGCTTTTCGAAGCGAGGAGTATAACCGGGATGTCAGCAAAGCTGCTGTTGCTCTTCAACATTTTAATTGCTTCATAACCGCTGGTTTCCGGCATATCAATGTCCAGAAGAATCAAGTCGGGAATTACGCTTTCAAGTATTTCAAAAAGTTTGGCCGCCGAAACCGCCGGAAACACTTCATAAAAGGTTTTAAGCAAATTCCGGCCATGATCCAAGGTAGCTTTGTCATCGTCAACCAAAATAATTTTGCTTCTTTCTTTGGCCATATCCTCTCCTTCGTACCATATTGTTTCACGCTCAGTCGAGTAAATTCAAAAGTTTTTAATGAATTTGCGTAAAACCACTCAAAGACACACTTCCCCGCGCCCGGTTAGCAAGGTCATCGTATGATTCACATTTGCACGTGTTTGATTCCGCCATTGCCGTTTCAATCTAGTTCATAATTTGCGCAAACTGTCATAAGTTTTGCCAACACTTCTCTGTCAGGCATATCTTTTTTTTGGTTTTTTACTTTGAACAACCTCTCGAAAAGCACTCTCATACCAAGTCGCGTTCAATTGACATTGAACGCTAAAGCGCCAAAGTTTTTGAAAAACAGGGAAACCCTGATTTTTCAAAAACTTGCGGGCGGCGATTGCTCGCCGCCATACCAA
>JAITCJ010000131.1 GCA_031283145.1 Holophagales bacterium
CAGCTCCCAGGTCCCGTCGGATATGTCGTGCCGTCTGTACGCCTCCGCCATTGCGGTCTCCTTTATCCCCACCCAAATGATACACGGCTGGGGCGCAAATAGCAAATCTTTTGACGGCACACCCTAGTCAACAAGCCTGAAAAACAGCTTGATCTCTGTTTTTCAGGCTTGTTGAGAGCGCTGTCCCAGAGGATGTACTACAGGAAATCACTAAGCTGGTTCAAAAACATACAGCCAAAGCCATAAGGAATAATAAACCTTTAGGTTCATGCGCTATCAATGTTTGGCAGGGGTTTGTGTCCCTTGCCAAACATCCTCCCCGCAGTGATGCCTCGCCTTTCAATGCGGGGTACGGGGTTGTTATGGCCTAAAAGACGGGGGTTCAAACCACAAAGAAGCAAAGAGCAAAAACAATTGCGCTCCCATTTGACATCAAGTTAGCTATATCTTGCAACAGCGTCTTAAAGTTATATTTTGAGCCAGTTGCAAAGCTTCAGTTTTACTACTTCAACGAATTTGATGGGACGCGCCCTCATTTCGCCGGACGCTACAAAGTCACATCCGGCGAAATGAGGGCGCAGACAGAAACGGGGTTTTGCGATTACATCTATTGACAAGTAAACGACAGTTTACTACTATAGACAGGTAAACTATCGTTTACCAAGTTAAGGTACGCATGGAAACTACCAAGGAACTTATTTTGATAGCCGCACTCAGACTGTTTGCCAAAAATGGATATGAAGCTGTATCAACAAGACAAATTGCCGGGCAGCTTGGAATGACGAAAGGGGCTTTGTATAAGCATTATAAGAACAAGCGGGACATCTTCGACAGTATTGTATCGCGTATGCGGGAGCGTGATTTGGAACGTGCGAGGGAGTTTGGTGTTCCTAAAGACAGCTTATCAAAGGAAACAGAGGAATCTTACCGCGACACGGCATTAGAAAAAATAAAAGCCTTCAGCATCGCGCAGTTCAGGTATTGGACGAAAGACGAGTTCGCCTCTTCTTTCCGCAAGATGCTGACGCTGGAGCAATACCGTAATCAAGAGATAGCGGATTTGCTCAGACAGTACCTGATAAGCGGCGTTATCACCCATACGCAGGATTTAATGAGAGAAGTGGCAAAGTTACACCACAAGGGCGGCAAAGACCCCCAGATTCTAGCCTTGGAGTATTTCGCGCCGATCTACATGATGATGAATTTCTCTGACGGCATAGATGACAAGGAAGAAGCCGTCCTAATGGTTGAAAAGCACATAAATTATTTTATGGAATCTATGAGGTGAATGATGAACATGGAAAAGAATAAGCGCATAGCTGTTATCTACAAATCCGCTTACGGCACGACCAAGCGTTATGCCGAATGGATAGCTGATGAGTTGGACGCCGAACTGATGGAGTACAAAACGGTATCATCCTCGTTGCTTGGCGAGTATGACATTATTGTCTATGGCGGCGGGCTATATGCGAGCGGCATCCTTGGCGCGGATTTGGTTGCGAAGAGGCATTGCGAGAACATCGTGTTGTTTACCGTCGGGCTTGCGAATCCCGCGAAAACCGACTATACAGAGATTATGGAAAAGAGCGGCCTGACCGAAGGAGCAGGTGTGTTTCACCTGCGTGGCGGGATTGACTATAAAAAGCTAAACCTTGTTCATAAGGGCATGATGGCCATGATGAAGAAGATGAGCATTGACAAGAAGTCATACGAGGAATTGAACTCGGAAGAGAGAGCTTTCGTTGACACCTACGGCGGCAAGGTTGATTTCACCGACAAAGGCGCGATTGCTCCGCTGATAGAGTATGTGCGGTCATTGCAGAACAAGGAGCAGCATAGATGAGTAAATACGAACCCTTATAGAAACACCCGTAATACTATTTTAAAAAATATTGCTTGGGAATCCTGTGGATTGGCAGGGGGTGGTTTATAAATTGATTGGCTATAAAATAAAAACTTATTTTGTTTGGAGTTGGAATCAGGCATGTTCTTAGGGCTTGACACTGCCACCGAATGGGTTCATTTGGCGCTTGTGGATGGGGAATCCGCCTGGACGCGGAGAGTTTTGACAGGGCCGGACAACAGCGCATCGCGGGTTTTGCTGCCATTGGCGGATGAAATTCTGCAAGGTGCCGAGGCTGATAGAAATGATATTGATGGGGTTGCCGTGTGCATTGGGCCAGGCGGATTTACCAGTCTGCGCGTCGGAATTGCCACTGCGGAGGGTCTTGCCATTCTGGGGCTTCAGACATGGGGATTTTCGGCGTTTGAGCTGAGGGCGCTCTCAATAGCGAATCAAGCGCGGCGCAAGGTTGTTTGTTTGGTTCTGGACGGACAGCGCAGCGAGGCGTTTTTACAGCACTGGGATATTGAAAATATGCGGCCTGTTGAACCCGCTGTTAAAGTTCCATTATCTGAATTGGATTTAGCTATTGACGGCCATGACTGGTGGACGCCGGAGCGGTTTTGTCCAAGCGCGACACCTCATGTTAGCCGTTCCCCCATTATTCTCAAAGACGAGGGCGGCGCGGCGCTGAACGCACTGGCGGAGTTATGCCGGATTTGTCCCGGCAGGCCGATTGAAAATCCGCTGCTCCCCTTTTATTTGAGGGAAACTGACGCTGAAGTCAATTTCCCCGCCGCGTCGGCCCATCTGAAAGACACGCACAGGCGTGGAACAGCCAGATGACGGGCATAAAAATACTTGGTCCCGGTTCTCTGCTTCCCGATTGGGTTGAGGCGCTGGAATCCCTGGAGTTTGGCTCCTCATGGGGAAAACTGGACGAATTTGAAATTTTGTACTTAATAGATAAACACGCTTTTGCCAGATGGCGGGCGATTCCAAAACTTGGCGAGGCGGAATTGCTGCGCGTAGCCGTGCTTCAAACTAACAGGCGAACCGGCATTGCCAGTCGTCTTATGAGCGAATCTTTAAAGCGCCTAGCCGCGAATGGATGCTCATCGTTTCGCCTGGAGGTGAGAACTTCCAACCTGCCGGCCCAAAAATTGTACGAATCGCTCGGCTGGCGACAGATGAGCGTCAGAAAAGCCTATTACAGCGATGGCGAAGACGCGTTGGTTTATTTAGTCAATTAGAAACACCGTGATCATGCATGATCACTCCTTATTCCAGTGCATCTTTTGTCTGAGCATAGTAAAGAATGGGATTTCAGGGTCCTTGAGCAGTGTTACGCGCCCGCCCGCGTCGTACATTTGAATGCTGTCTCCATGCTGTATGGGGTAGCCTACCTGGCCGTCGAGCGTCAGGTGGGCTTCTTCGGCGTCGCTTATTACAACTACCACGCTCATGTTGGATGGCACTACTGTGGGGCGCATGTTGAGCGAATGGGGGCAGATGGGCGCAAGTGTCCATGCCTTGAGCGTGGGGTGCAGGATCGGCCCTCCTGCTGAAAGCGCGTAAGCGGTTGAACCTGTAGGCGTAGCCACGATCAGGCCATCCGCTCTTATATGGGCTGCAAAGCCGCCGTCAATTATGAGTTCAAGATTGAGGATTCTTGATAGAACGCCTTTGGTGATAACAACGTCGTTCATTACTTCATAAGACTTCAGTTCGGCGTTGCCACGGAGGACGATGGCGCGGAGCGTACATCGCTCGTCACAAATCAGTTGATCGGCGAAGTACTTTTGGATTGAGATATGGGCAATGTCAGCCGGGTGCGTTGTCAAAAAACCAAGGAACCCCAGATTTATGCCTAATAAAGGAACGCCGTAAAAGCCGAATTGCCTGGCTGCCCTGAGTATGGTTCCATCTCCGCCCAGAATCAAGCCTAATGTGGCTGTGTTCGGAACAGATGTCTCCAGTTTGTCAAGCGGTAAATCAGCATCAGCCCACGCGCTTCTTATGGAAGCATCCCCATGAATAATCCAGCCCCTGTCTATAAACTCCGGCATAATTTTAGCCAGAACGCTCGGCATTAAACTGCTCTGTTGTTTTGCAAACAAAATCAAACTGGAGTGGGTTCGGGCGTCGTTGGGCATACTCAATATTTTGTACTTACAGCCAAGAAACTTGAATACTTTTCCGCACTTCCGAAATTCACTGATTACAGTGAAATAACTTTAAATTGCGCATCGTTTTGAAACTGACCCAAAAACTTTCATATCAAAATCGCGGAACGCGATTTTGATATGAAACCGCTACCGTCATAGCTTTCGTTTTCAGCCCCGCCACAGCATGGTGAAAGTGGCAATACCCAGAAAGGTCATGATAATTGAGCCAAAAAGATGCAGGGTAGCGGCACCGGCAGCCATGCCAAAGCGTCCCTGATGCAAAAGAGCAACTACTTCGGCTGAAAAAGTGGAGAAAGTTGTCAGCGCTCCAAGTAAGCCGATGTTCACGAACAACCGCCACTCTGGCGAAATTGAGGGCAAAACGTCGAAAAAGCCCATGCCGAGACCCATACAGTAGCCGCCGATGAGATTCGCGGCTAATGTTCCAAAAGGGATGGGCGGAAAAATGGAGTTAAGAGCCAGACCGAGCAGCCAGCGGGACACAGCGCCGACGGCAGCCCCCGTGCTGATGGCGATAATGGAGTTAATCATGATGTGTCCATTATAGCAGTTCAACTTTTCGTAGTTGAACTGCTATATAATTCTGAGCCAGAGGCCTTTTAAGTAAAAACCCTCGGGGTGATTGAGCGCGTATGGATGATCCGGCGGCTGGCCCAAGTGGGC
>JAITCJ010000022.1 GCA_031283145.1 Holophagales bacterium
GCAACTTCCACGGTCAATATCCCGCCTTTGCCTGTGATGTACTTGCAATCGCCGCCTGTGACTTGGCAAGCATATCTGAGCGCCGTCAGGAACGGCTCGTCAATCCCGCGTATTCTGACCTGCCGGCTTTCTTGTGTCGAAACGGCGGCCTGGAGAGCGGCTTCATGATGGCTCATGTCACAAGCGCCGCTCTGGTCAGCGAAATGAAAGGTCTTGCCTGCCCTGCTTGCGTTGACACAATTCCCACGAGTGCCGGCAAAGAAGATCATGTGAGTATGGGGCCTATTGCCGCAAGAAAATTGTTGCGCTCTGTGGACGCGCTGGAACAAGTTCTAGCGCTGGAGGCCAGAATGGCTCTGGAAGGCGTACGCATTATTGGTAAAAAGCCCGCCGCAGGATTGACTAAATTAATGAAAACTTTGGAAGCATTATGCCCTCCATGGCAAGATAGGGCTATGTATGCTGAAATTGAGGCGGCTGTCGAAGCTCTGAGAAACTACAACGCGGAATGCAAGATGTAAAGCAGGTTTTGACTCATCGCAACGATACATCAGTACCAAACCTCACAACTTCAGTTTTTTGAGGCTTTACATTGAAATACGCGATTGCATTTATTTCCGCGCTTTCTGGGCTTGTATCCCTTTGCGCCCAAACTAACAAAAATGACCTGCCGAAAACTCAGGTATCCAAAGCGCCAAAGTCCCAAGTTGCCCAAAAGCCCGCGCAAAAACCTGTACAAAAGACTGTACAACAACCTGTACAAAAGCCTGTCCAGCAATCTGTCAAAAAATCCGTTCAAAAGGCCGCAAAGAATGCCGCCTTGCCTACTTTTTCAAAGAATCCAGCGGTGGCTGAGTTCATTAAATACATGGTCGCTAATCATAAATTTGACGAGAAGTTTTTGGCGGAACAGTTTGCGCAGATTAATCCCAATCAGCGCGTTTTAACTCTGTTCAGGCCAACGCCGCCGTCTCAAACACCATCCAAGCCGATTGTCAGGTCGTGGAAAAAATACAGAGCCCAGTTTTTGAATACAGGGCGTATTGAAGGCGGCGCAAATTTTTGGCTTGAAAATGCCGCAACGCTGAAAAGAGCATACGATCAATATGGTGTACCGCCGGAAATCATCATAGCCATCATTGGCGTAGAAACCCTGTACGGGCAACATACAGGCGGTTTCAGCGTTATGGAGGCGCTGGCGAGTCTGGCTTTCCACGACCCTAGACGCGGCGATTATTTTAGAGGAGAATTGGAGCAGTTTCTGCTTTTATCGCGTGAAAACGACTTTGAACCTTTAAAAATTCAAGGCTCGTACGCCGGCGCTATGGGCATCCCTCAATTCATGCCAGGCAGTTGGCGCAAATACGCTGTTAATTATGACGGCGATAACAAGATTGACCTGCTAAACAGTGTTACTGACTCAATAGGCAGTATTGGCAACTATTTGAAGGCGCATGGCTGGCAAAAAGACGAAGCTGTGGCTCACCAAGCTATAATCAGCGGCAAAGCAAAAGAAGCTTGGCTTAAAGTCGGTATTCTGCCTGGCCTCAAAACAGAAGAACTGGCCGCGCAAGGTTTAAAAACAGCGCAAAAGCCACTCGAAATAGCCGCGCTTATTGATTTGCCCACTCCAGGACAGCCGACCGAGTATTGGTTTGGATACCAAAATTTTTACGTCATAACCCGATATAACAAATCCAGCTATTACGCGATGGCTGTGTTTCAGTTGGCGGAAGCCATTAGGCTGCGAGTGAATCAGTAAAATCAGGGCCGGGCTTGTCACGGCACTCAATCAAGCGGCTTATGGCTGCTCCTTCCGGCCTGACCAGGTTCACCGCCGACCGATGCATGAGGCCCGGCTTGATTTCAGGATAATTTATTTTATTGATTGTAGCAATTCCACAAAAACTGCCATATCAAAACTGTGGAACACTATTTTGATATGGAATAGCTATAGTTTTTTTGCCCTATGACAGCCAACAAGTACACAAATGGCGGCAAGACGGCAAATGTACGGGCGTAGCGTTCAACTTGTTCGCCGGCAATGCAAAAATAGGCGCATCCGAAAAATATTGGGATTACGGCCACTATAGCCTGCAATATCCTGGATCGCCAGCAATGTGCTTTTGTTTGACATGAGGCGTTTCCGAGTCTGCCCCATCTCCACAAAATAAAACCGAGTACCGCCGTCAGGCCTGTGAATGTGTACCCAATATCTTCCGCGACTTCACTATTTTGCGCCGCCCCAGGCGTCAGCCAGCAACTCATGACTATCTGACCCGCAACAATAGAAACCGCGCACAAAACAAGTCCTGCCAAGGACGCCGCTTTTGAATGAGTCACGGCATAAACTCCGCCATAAAAAAACAACCGCTTGATTTTAGGGTATACTTAAAGTGGTTTATTTGGGGAGTTCCCGATGGCAAAAGAAATTAAACGCATTGCAGTTTGTACCGGCGGTGGAGATGCCCCCGGGTTGAACGCCGTAATCAGGGCTGTAGCTGTATCCGCCATTAATCGCGGATGGGAGTGCTATGGAATCAAAGAGGGATTCAATGGCATCTTTTTCAATGAGCGCTACCACAATGGCGGCGTCATTCGATTGACGAGGGATAGCGTCAGAGGCATCACACACTTGGGCGGCACAATGCTGGGAACTACTAACAAAGGCAATCCACTTCATTTCCCTCTCAAGATGCCGGATGGTACAGTTAAAGAAATAAATCGCACGGACGAAATACTAGAGTTTTTTGCCAAGAAGGAAATTGACGCGTTAGTATCCATCGGCGGGGACGGGAGTTTAACAATCGCAAACGCGTTAGCTGAAAAAGGCCTGCGGGTAGTTGGTGTTCCAAAGACCATTGACAACGATTTAGACAAAACGGCGACGACATTTGGCTTTGATACAGCCGTAGCTTTTGCCACCGAGAGTTTGGACCGCTTGCACAGTACGGCCGAAAGTCATCATCGGATCATTGTAGTTGAAGTTATGGGTCGCTATGCTGGTTGGATTGCTCTTCACTCCGGAATCAGCGGCGGCGCGCATTCAATCCTGATTCCGGAAATTCCGTTTGACCTCAAAAAAGTAACTGAAAAAATCAGAAGGCGTGAAAACGAAGGACGCCAGTATTCCCTTGTGGTTGTCGCCGAGGGCGCAAAGCCCGCTGGAGGCGACATTGCAATTATGGAAGCTGCTGAAATAGGTCACGCGGAACGCTTGGGAGGCGTTGGGGAGAGAGTTGCCAAACAACTCCAGGAATTGACCGGTAAAGAAACCAGAGTTGTGGTCTTAGGCCATCTGTTGCGCGGCGGGAGTCCGACTACTTTTGACCGCCTTGCCGCTTTGAGGTTTGGAGCCGCCGCTGTTCGTGCCCTGGACGAAGGCCAAACAGGTGTTATGGTTTCTTTGGCATATCCAGACGTAGATTACGTTCCGCTTACTGAAGTCGCGGGACGCATGAGGGGCGTACCCCTTGATTGCGATATAATGAAAACCGGACGTGATATGGGAATTTGTTTTGGAGATTAGAGAGATTTGTTGTCTTTCAATATTGTGCAATGCATAAAGCCTGCATTGAAAATTTGTAACCGGGAAAAATAAATTATGAGTATAACCAGATGGCTGATTTGGTTTCCGCCTGTAGTATTGCTTGTTGTTGCTATGATATTTGCCCCGTGTTGGGGGTTGGTTGCGTTCCATTTGCCCCACACAATAGTTTATGGATTCATAGCAATTTTAATATATGCTTTGACTTCATACTTGATGGATTTGGCCTGGAGACTTACCATTAAAGGCCATCCGACTTACAAACGGCATTTGGCTATATTTGGCCTGTTGTTATTGTGTATTGCCGCAGAAGAATTGTATTTATTGCTGACGTCTGACATGAGAAGTGATTGGTTGCCGAGCATCGTTGGAGTAATTGTCGGTCTCAGCATTAGTAGTCTGCCTTTTACGCTTGGAAGCCGCAACCCCACTTATGGCTGGACGCTGGGTTTAAATAAGCGCCGCGATCTTTCACGCCGACTGGTGATAGCCGCAGATTTCCACTGGAAAGA
>JAITCJ010000057.1 GCA_031283145.1 Holophagales bacterium
ATCATAAATTCAATAATCGCTAGGTTCGTGACAGCTTCAGAATTTTTTGGTGATAGTTCCACAGCTCTTTTTGCCGCAACAAGAGCGCCGTCAACATCTTGAAGTTCCAATAGCGCCTCTGAAAGGCGCAGGTGAGCTTCAGTGCTGTTTGGCAGGGCAGCGATAACTTTTCTGTACAGAGTAACGGCTCCTGCGGAGTTATTACCTCCGTTGGCATATTGCATCTCTCTTGCCCGCAGGAACAGTTGTCTTGGATTTTCCTGAGCCAGCAAGGCCGGACATAGCAATACAAGGGCTGTTTTGACCGTGATGTATCTGTTTTTCATACAGCCACCTCAATGAGAGTTCACCATAAAAAATAGCTTTGCGAAAGCTGATTCCAAGACTTCGGGCGATATTTTTTGCTGAATTGGACGAGAGGCTGGGATGGGGATTATGAAATGCAGATTATTTTCCGCTTCGTTTTTTTTGTCTCGTAAAAGAAAAGGCAGACATTTTTCCCAAACAGGTATCCGAGACGAGAGTGGGGCCAGTTGTTTAGCTGTTTTTTCAATAAGACCGGATGGGAAGGCCGTGACCCCGCAGGACTTGGACAGCAAACAAGCAGCCAAAATTCCTAACCCAACCGCTTCGCCGTGCAAAATGTCAAAGTTAGATGCGGATTCTATAGCGTGTCCGAGAGTATGGCCTAAATTCAGCAAGCGCCTTTCGCCGTGTTCTTTAAAATCCCTATTGACAATACCTATCTTTAACCCGATGGCGTGTTTCATATCGCTTGAGCTTGGAATTTTGCAATCCAATAAGGATTCAGCCCAAGCAATATCGCCTTCGATAAGAGCCATTTTTATCAATTCCCATTTGCCTGATTTCAGATGCCTTGCGGATAAGCTGTCCAAAAAACTGTTTGCCACTACCATACGTTGCGGATGATAAAAAGCGCCCGCCAGGTTTTTACCCGAATCAAGATTTACCGCCGTTTTTCCGCCAATTCCGGCGTCTATTTGCGCCAAGAGCGATGTGGGCCATACATGCCAAGCGATACCCCGCATATATAGGCTGGCGGCCAGCCCGCCCATGTCAGAAAGAACTCCTCCGCCCACCACCACTAAGGTGTGGTTTCTATGAACATTGCGCTCAGCCCAATGTTCCAGCCAGGGTAAAAGGGTTTCCATACGCTTTGCCGCCTCGCTCGTTTCAACCCAGTTGGATACTTCAGGTTCAGGCATATTGTGGGAACGCCAGATTAAACGAACAGACATGTCACCCAAAAGAAGCCAATTTGATGTTGGCAGGTATTCGGCCAGTGGTTTTTCAAGGATAGCTACTTGAGTAGAGAAGCCGCCGGGTACATCCAGGTACACGCTCAACGCTCCCTGAGAATGGCTTCCGCTTGTTGTTCCTGTCCATCACGGATCCACTTTATAATGACTTTGTCGCCCCCCTTGAAAGTTCCAAGAGCTTCCATGAAGTCATAAATGTCGGTGATTGATTTTCCGCCAAAAGAGATAATTCTGTCGCCGGTCTTTAAACCAATTCCTTCCGCTGTGGAACCGCTTGTTGTTCCTGTAATGCGGAAGCCGTCTTTACTCTCGGTAAAGTCAGGCACAGTTCCAAAGGCTATACGGCGGCCAGCCGCAGAAGTTTGACGAGCGTTAATTTGAGCGGTTGTTGGATCAAAATCCGGCAGTTCTGGTCTGTCGGCAAGGTCTTGAAGTACTTTAGCGGCGTAATCGGCTATGTAAGCCATACCATGGATATTCAATTTGTCGGCTGTGTCTTTTGGAGTGTGATAGTCAGTATGGATGCCGGTAAAGAAGAAGTAGGACGGTATCCTTGCGGAGGCGAAGCTCATATGGTCCGAACCGCCCATGGCAAAGCCAAGGTCGCTGCCAATTGCGAAATCATTTGGAGCAAGGCCGCGGCTATGTTCAAGAATCGCCTTTGTAGCTCCAAGGCCGCCTACATGCAGGACGGGCTTTTCTTTGTCCAGACGGCCAACCATGTCGAAATTGACCATGAATTTGACGCTTGGGATTGGCACTGTTGGATACTGAATCCAATGAGCGCTTCCCAGCAAACCTTCTTCTTCTCCAGAGAAGTGAACAAACAATATTGATCGCTTTGGATGAGTTGTTTTCAGGCGCCTTGCGAGTTCCATCACCATAGCTGTACCGCTGGCATTGTCGTCAGCCCCTGGGTGCGACTGACCCGTGCCGCCGCGGCTGTAGCGTTCGCCCATTCCTATGTGATCCATGTGAGCGCCAACAACAATGTAATCTTCAGACAAAACAGGGTCCGAACCAGGTAAAACGGCTGTGAGATTAGGCAAGTGGGCAGTTACTTGACGCATACGCACATTTAAATCCATAGCCATACCCGGAAGTATTTTTGTAACCGGCTCTGTTGTAATTGAATCAAGCGCTTCTTTGACATTGCCCCAAGCGCCGTCCAGCACTGTCATAGGGAGGCTCAACACGGGGATTGGTTGTGTCAGCGGACCTTCTTCCCGCTTGATTTGCGTCGGCGTTGGGCTATCCTCCAATACCACTACCGCGAGAGCGCCGAGATTGGAGATACGTCTGATTCTGGAATACAGTTCCAAATCAGATTTTGCGACTCCCTTTACGGCGTCAATATCCGGTATCTTGCGTGTAATAGCTACCACTTTGTCTTTGGGGTCATTGCCGCTAAAGTCATTCCAACCCAAGACTTTCAAGCCGAATCCCGCAAAGAGTACCGGGGCGTTTTTAAAATTCCCGTCACCGCTTGAGCCAAAAGTTTCTATGTCTTTACCAAAGATAAGTTCTTTACCGGCTAACGCGCATGAGGCGTTATCCCTTTCGACTTTATAGACAAAGGGGAAGGTTTGTCGCTCAACTTTTAGTTCAAGTTTTTTGTATGTTTCTTGAATGTAATCCGCCGCATCTTCGAGTCCCTTGCCGCCATTTCCTCTTCCCTCCAGTTTAGGACTTGCAAGGTAGTTAATATCTTTTGTGAAACGCTGTTCCGCAGGGCTTTGAGCCGCCAGAGCAACGGTAAGGACGCCGCAAAGTAAATAACGCATTAGCACCTCGAAAATTTGATTTGAATGCCATATGGCAGTAGTTTTGTAATAAACATGCGTGTTGCTAAAGACAAATATTTACCTGAGATTTTAATTGAAAAACGCTCATAGCCTTTCGCGGAAATCATCTGGATCTTCTTCATCATATGAACTATCTTTACGAAATTTATCCATCAAAGAGTCCAGGTCAATGTATCTGTCAGCGCAGTCCATGATCCTGTTGGCCATTGCGCTGCGAAAGCCCGCGACTTCAATGCGGATTCCGCGCTGAGCTAATACTGACAGCGGATACGCGAAGTCTTCATCGCCGGATACGAGAACTATAGTATCAACCTTGTCAGCGAAAGCCATCATGTCAGTAGCGATTTCGACTTCTAAATGAGCCCTGCGCGCTCCATCCCTATCAACTCTCACCGGTTTTTGTACTACTCTGAAGCCGTTACGCCTCATCCAGTGCAGAAAACCACGCTGCCTGTCTGCGCTTTCATCCACGCCGGTGTAAAAAAACGCACGAAGCAGTTCACGGTCCTTTCCGGTAAGCATTTCCAGCAGTTTTGAATAATCTACATCAAAGTTAAGCTGTCGGGCGGAATGAAACACATTATTTCCGTCAATGAATACCGCGCATCTCATCATTATTGTATTTCCTGAGAAAACGAGGATAATGTTGTTCCCCGATGATTTAGAATAGAACCCGTATCGGGCTTCTCACATAATGACATAGCCTGATTAAT
>JAITCJ010000065.1 GCA_031283145.1 Holophagales bacterium
GGCCAGGGGAAGTTGTTGTACACAATATCCTTGGAGTAGCGATAATCGCTTTTCAGCCTCCCGCACACTGCTCGCGTCCAGGCGTTGTGAACGCTGGATGTGAGTATGCCGAAATGATACAGGGTGGCGTTGGGGATGATTTGCACTTGATTGGTCGGGATCGTATTCCCATCCAAAAACACCATAGGGATGTATTTCCTCCGCTCAGATGAAACCATTGGCAACGCAATATATCTGTCTGGATTGTTTGTGTCCCTAAAGAACATGGGGGTTTCCGCCAGTTTGCGGGTGCCGGGGTCTTTCATGGCCAGTCTGGCTACTCTGCACATTTCTATGCGCTCCATTACGTAGGGGTTCTTTTTTATCTCTGAGGGACTTGCCCCAACCAACCAAAGGACATATCTGTTTTCGCCATGCAGCAATTCCCGCCCGCCAATCAGCCGCTTAACGTATTTGCAGTCCGTGAATTTTACGTATTCGGATTCTTCAATTTTCAGGGCATCCCCATCAAGGGGCACATTGCCGTTTCTCATGGCCGGCGCGTCGCAGATCGGCTGGGAGCGGATTTTCAGAAAAACATTTGGCGCGTCAAAAAGATAGCCGTTTATTTGTTTGGCTGTTGCGCAGCTTATCGCGCCTATTGTTTCGCTTGAAAACAAATGCTTTGTCTGCCGGTCGTGAGTGGAAAACCCAATTATTACACAATGAACGGCAGCTTTGCCTCTTGCTTCGTTGCTCCACTTGAATGTATCGTATGCCCAATTTATCTTGACGCGGTATTGATCCGACAATGGTTCCCATAGGGCTGGTACCTGTTCGCCTTGGCAAATTGAATTAGTAGAAACAAAAGCGCATTCTATGTTTGTATCTTGAATGTATTGTGCCGCCTTTTTGTACCAACATGCCACGTAATCAATATCCTTGTACATGAAATACTGCGCCACCTCTTCAATCTGTTCTTTCGTCCTGTATCGCCTTCCCGCGAAAGGTGGATTCCCCATAATAAATGATAGTTCCTCTTTCGGTACCACGCTCTCCCAGTCAATGCGTAGCGCGTTCCCATGCGCAATGGTCGCGCCCTCCGTCAGGGGCAGGCGAAGGTATGACTGACCCAGCTCGTCCGTGGCCTCCATGTTCATCAGGTGGTCCATCAGCCACATGCCGGTACGGGCTAACTGACAGGGCCAAGGCAGTATCTCTATGCCGTGGAACTGCTCAACGGCCACTCTCAACTCGGTATTTATGTCAAGCAGAGAATGTTCCACGCCCTTAGTGTGCTTCGTAACCCCTTTCTGGGTCTTTGCTTCGCCGCCCAACATGGCCCTCTTCGCCCTTACAATATCCAGTTCCAAGCGGCGCAACTCCCTGTAGGCGACTATAAGAAAATTGCCGCAACCGCAGGCCGGGTCAAGGAACTTGAGGTCGGCTATCTTGTCGTGGAATCTTGCCAGCGCTTGGTAGCTGGTCTTCTTCTTCACAGAATCAAATTCTCTCCTCAATTCGTCCATGAACAGTGGGTTTATGAGTTTGAGTATGTTTTCTTCGCTGGTATAGTGCGCGCCAATCTCACGCCTCTGGCCACTGTCCATTACACCCTGGAACATGGAGCCGAATATGGCGGGGCGTATCTGGCTCCAGTCGAAATCCAGGCACTCAAGCAGCTCCAGGCGCGTTTTTTTGTCAAACCTGGCGCGGCGTATGGACTTTTCAAATAATCCGCCGTTTATGTACCTGAAATGGGTGGTGTCTATTTGGTCTGTGAAGTAACTATTGGGGATACGCTCCTCTATTGGTTCGTTTAAGTCCTGAAACAACTGGGTGAGACGGGCGTCCAGGTCGGCGCCGCTTTCATTTGAGTTTTCAATGTAGGTCTGAAAGGCGTCCTGCTCGAATATGTCGGTGTCATTGGCAAATAGGCAAAACAGCAGCCTCGCTAGATAGATTTCCAGGTCCTGTCCGCTGTAGCCATGCTTTTTGAGTTCGTCATGAAGACGAGCCATTTTTTCCGCGGCAAGCCTGTTGACGCTTTCTTTGTCGTGGCGGATAACAGTATCTGTTCCATGCTCGACAATGGGGGCAAAGTGCTTCCGGTATTTATTCAGCTTACTTGTGGTGAAGTCATAAACCTTGTCCGCTTTGCGGTTCCATAGGCGGATATTCTCGAAATCGCAGGCCATCCAGAGTATTGGCTGCTGATCAAGCGCCAGGTTCTGGGTGTATCTTCTGATCTGGGCCTCGGCCTGCCGGAAGCCAGGATCAGCGCCTTTTGACTTCATTTCTATGATTATCTTTCCAAACCAGATGTAATCTGAATAGCCGTCGAACATCCTGTGTTCCATCTCGCCCGAAGTATTTAGCCAATCAATGCCAAATACATTCAGAAACCCCATTACGAAGCCATGACCGTAAGATTTTTCATTTGTCTTTCCGCTCTTTTTCCAGCGATTGACAAACATGATTGCCCTGACCTGTATTAAATCCCAGTCAAGCGTCTGACGAGGCTTCCCCATGCTATTTGTACCTTCCACTACAAATGATAGCAGTCCAATTTTTTGTAGTTGAACCGCTATGCTGGGATTTGCTTGCAGATGAAAAAATCAACGTAAAATGGCAACTATGCCAACTTTAAATTCTTTCTGTTCATCAATGTCTATTGTCACACTTCTTCAACAATCACTGGGGCCGGACGCTTCCTTGGCCGCCGTGGGGGGGTATGTCCGGGATCGCTTGCTCGGAAGAACAGGCAGCGATCTGGATTTCGCCACGGCGCTGACGCCTGAGACTGTGATTGACAGAGCTAAAGCGAATGGCCTGACGGTTGTCCCGACCGGTCTGAAGCATGGCACGGTGACTGTGGTCCTGGATGGGGCGAATATAGAAATTACCGCATATCGCGGCGATGGCGACTACTTTGACGGGCGCAGGCCATCAAAGGTCAATTTTGGGGTTTCTCTGGAAGAAGACCTTGCCAGACGTGACTTCACAATTAACGCGATGGCCTTGCCCATTGAGTTTTTCAATTCAAACGATTGGCGCGCTCATATCATTGACCCTTTTGGCGGACAAAGTGATTTGGAGGCCAAACTCATAAGGGCCGTAGGCGACCCGTTGCGGCGATTTGACGAGGACGGCCTGCGCCCTTACAGAGCTTGCAGATTCGCTTCTCAGCTAAGTTTCGCTATTGAGACTTCCACAGGAAGCGCGATCCCGCAAAGACTAGATGTGGCGTCAAAAGTAACGGTTGAGAGGATTTTTACAGAGCTGACAAAATTGCTTACCGGTCTTGACGCTCCATCCGGCTTAAAA
>JAITCJ010000006.1 GCA_031283145.1 Holophagales bacterium
CCGGAAAAATTTATCATGAACCGCCGCCCAAGGCTCAAGGCTCACATTCTTTTGTCAAAGAAATCCTTTGAAGAAGCGTATAAAAAAATATCCGAGCTTTTGACGGCGCATCCGAAAGACGCTGAACTTCAGATCATGCAGGCTGAAGCCATGGCGGGTATGGACGCCTGGGAAGCGGTTTTACCGCATTTAGATTCCATGAGCGACAACGCACGTACGCGGGCGGATTACTGGCACCTCAAGGGTCTCACGAACAAATATTTGGGGAATCCTGGTCAGTCCAGAGAAGACCTTGAACGCGCCGCGTGGATGGAGTCCTTTAATCTCAGATATATGATTGACGCCGGCTATGCCTGTATTGAACTGGGCGAATATGAACGCGGTGAGCAGCATTGGAGAATGGCGCTCAAACTTGACCCGTTCAATAGAGAAGCGCTAGTGCGATTGGCGGAGTCCAGAGAAATACATCACGACATTCCCGCGGCCAAGTCCTTATTGAGAGAATGCCTGATACACCATCCTGATTTTCAGACGGCCCAGGAAATGTTGCTGAGGTTGGATACTAATTAGTTTGACTGCGATTTTCTTGTATTTCGCCCGCCGGGGCGATAGCATTTACTTAGAAACACTCAAATGAAAGGAGTAGTCATGGTTGGACATTGGCTGGCTTTCGGACTGGCGGTCTGTTTGGTTGGGCTGCCGGGTTCACAACAGGCCGGAAAGGCATCGGCGCAGCAAATCAAGCCGGAAGAACTCACTATGGAAAAATTGTTCCGTGCTCGTTCCTATGCTGGGCAGCAGGCCAGAGGCGCTTCTTTCAGCCATCAGGACAGATATCTGGCTTACCTGTGGAACCCATATGGTGAAAATGGGTCTGATCTCTATATTTACGACACGCAGAACGGACAGACCAAGCGCGTTACATCTCTGGATTTAATGAAGTCTTTTGACGCGCCTGAGACGATTGAGCGATTCCAGAAAAAGGCCGCGGAGCGTGAAAAACAACTTGACGAATCTCAGGCCAAAGTGGATGCCCAGGCCGCTTACTTAACAGGCGCAAAGATTGATTTAGATAAATGGGATAAAGCCGCGATTGAAGTATTAAAGAAAGAAGCGGCGGAGAAAAAGGCCAAAGCCGAGGCCGAAAAGCAGAAAGCCGAGGCCGAAAAAAAGAACGCGGAAGCCGATAAAAAGCGGGCGGAAGGAACAAACGACGCTGATAAAGGCGACGCAAAAAAGTCTGATGACTCATCCAAACAGGAAAAAGAAAAGGAACTCTGGGAATGGCGGGATGAGCTAAAGAAAAAGCAGGAAAAGGACAGTATCAAACCAGGGGATATATATCCGGGTGTAACAAGCTTCAGTTGGGCGCATAGCGCCGACGAGCTGATTTTTGTGTACAGAGGCGATTTGTTCCGCTACATTGTCGCCACGGGGGAAATGGACCGCCTGACCAACACGGACAGAACCGAGCGTTTAATAGGATACGCCCAGGGCGACGACGGCTATCTTTTTCAGGATGGAACCAGTATCTTTCTTGTGAATTTCAATAGCGGCCGCCAGGTACAATTAAATCGCGCGCTGGTTTTTGGCGACGACGCTGAAAAGAAATACAATATTCAAAGCACCGCGCTTTCCGAGGATGGCAAGTGGATGGCCATTGGAGCGGTGATTCAAGAGGATGGCGCAACCGGAGGCGCCGGCGGAGGCAGAGGTCAGTGGGGTCAGTCGCAGGGAAGCAGGGGCGGCAGGCAAGTCCAAATAATGGACTACACAAAACGTTTTGCCGAATCCAGACAAACACAGCGTGAAGTCTCAGACGACAAGCTGAGAACGCCAGCGACGGCTATTTATATCCGCAGGGTGGATGAAACCCCAACTCGCCAGCCGGAGCCAATATTTACCAATGATGGCGGCGACGTCTGGTTTGAAAGAACGAATGTAAATTTCTCTAAAGATGGCAGCAAGTACACTTTTGCCACCTGGGAAAGAGAAAAAGACCTCCTGAAAGTTTATATGGGGAATACCAGTGGAACCGAAAAACCGGAAGTAGTCATAGAGCGCAAAGGCGACGTTGGTCACGAAGTAGTCAGTTCACTGACTCCAAGATTTACACCCGATGGCAAAACCCTGGTGGTTGTGCTGGATGATCAAACAGGCTTTCGTCAGCCCTGGGCGCTGGATGTCGCCACTAAGTCATTAAAGCCGGTATTGAAAGGGAAATTTGAAGCCCACACAATATTGGGCTTTACGCCTGACAGCGCGTCCATGTTCCTGCTTGCCAACAAAGACGATTTTGCGGCAATGAACGTTTATCAGGTCAGTATGGCCTCCGGCGCGATGAAGTTAGTAGGAAAGACCGGCGATTATCACAGGAACCCATCGGTGTCTGAAAATGGAACCAAAGTCGCCATGAATTCCGGCAACTGGGTCAAGCGCAACGAATTGCACATTGTTGACGTTGCCGGCAAAGACATAAAAACCCTGACCAACAGCTATGATCCGGAGTGGTACAGGATTCACCTGTTGCAACCGGAGCGGTTCAGTTTCAAAAACCGCCACGGAGATAAAATTGAGTGCTACATGTTTAAACCAAAGGGGTGGAGTTCATCTGATAAGCGTCCTTCCATCGTCTATATTTACGGCGGACCGCTGGGCGACAGGCACAGCGTGGAAGTTGACAGCTTCCAGGCCACCGGTTACATGTTTGGCATGTACATGGCCGCCAAGCATGGATATGTGACCGTAACCATAGATCCAAGAGGGCAATCTGGCTATGGACGCAGATTTGCGGACGCCAACTGGGAAAACGTCGGCCTGCCGCAAACTGAAGATCTAGAAGACCTGATGAAACATATGAACAGCGGCTTTGGGGTTGACACCAAGCGGGTTGGCCTCACCGGCTGGAGCTTTGGCGGCTTCCAGACCCAATACACAATGTATTCAAAGCCCGACCTCTTTGCCTGCGGCATCGCCGGCGCCGGCCCGACCGAATGGGAAAACTACAATAGCTGGTATTCCGGC
>JAITCJ010000127.1 GCA_031283145.1 Holophagales bacterium
AAAGCGCACAGGGTACTTGATCACGCCGTAATGAAGTTGTACGGTTTTGACGGCGACGCGACGGAACCTAATATTATTGCCGCGCTGATGGAGCTGTACCAAGGGCTGGTAAGCGGTGAGCGCTGAAACTATAGCAGTTCAACTACGAAGTGTTGAAATGCTATAAAATTAATTTCGGCAGGAGGAGTCCGCGTCATGGGTTCCAAATTCAGGCTAAAGCGTTTATTCATAATGGAACAGCTTGCGTTTTTGCGGCGCTCGCGCAAGCACTGGGGAAGTCATTTAAACTTCGCCAGGGAATTTATTGGCTCGGCCCTTCAAAACGCGAATCCGGCGCGTTCGGTACTTATCCTGGGGGCCGGATGGGGCCTGGAAATTCCATGGCGTTCAGCGCCCATAGGCACGTTTGGGTGGGACGCCGACCCATTGAGCAGGTTTGGAACGTACATGCGCCACCGCCGTTGGGCGCACTGGATGTTTAGTGATTTCACCGATGCCTTTGCGGAACTTGATAAGCTCGCTCACAGATTACAGATCATGGAAGGCCGCTGGGCGCTCCGTCCCGCTCCAGCGGCGGCAAGACGCATGGCGGGATTGCTGCCATCTTTTACCCCCTCGCCAAAGGCGCTGGAAGCGTGGATACGGGAATATAGCCCTGGGACTATCATTTGCGCCAATGTGTTAGGTCAGATAAAGCCGATGGCCTATAGGATGGTTGAATTAGCTTTCAAGCCAAGAACCCCGTGGGTTGCCGATCAAGACATTGCCGACCCCCTCCAGAACGCGCTGGACGAGTGGACGGCTAAGGTTGTGAGGTCCTTGCTGAATGTTTTACGTCAAAGCGGCTCGGACATCTATATGCTTCACGACAGAGGCGTAGTACACCAGGATGCAGACCTCGCCCTGGGAGAATGGACAGACCCCTGGCCCGAACAACTGAGGGCAAGCGAGTCCGCCCTGGATATCAGCGACCCCCTGCCAGGAATAGACATTCTGCAGGAACTGGATTCACTCAGTTGTAAGAATAAAAATCGCTGGATATGGCCCGTCGGGGCTGAACAAATTCATATTGTAGAGGCGCTTGAGTACAGGTCTTGATTTATATAGCAATTTTCGCTTTTGTTGCTTGCACAACGGTGGGCAAAGCCCACCTACAAGCAAAAAGCGTCCGTGATTTACAAGTAAATCCCGGTATAGCAGTTCAACTACAAAAAGTTGAACTGCTATAATTTGACAGGATAGAAACAAACCGCTCTATGGACAGGCATCCAAAGGACCACCCTCCCCGCCCTGAGAACGGCGCGAAAGCGTTTATCACGCAGGAGCTGACTTTGTCCGGCGTAAAACGCGTCCTGCTTGGGAGGCGTTTGGCCAGCAGTGAAATAAAAGACACAAAAATAAATAACGCCATAGGCCTTTCAATTTTCAGTTCTGACGCGCTCTCATCCGTCGCTTACGCGACACAGGAGATAATGGCCAGTCTGTCCGGCAGCCTGGTTCATCTGGGCGTAATAGCCGCCGGGGGCGTATTGGCTCACCCTCTGTTCCGCCTCTCCATACCGGTCAGCATTGGAATAATATTGTTGCTGATCATCCTGGGCATGAGCTACAGGCAGACCATATCAGCTTACCCAACCGGAGGCGGAGCTTATGTCGTAGCGCAGAACAACCTTGGAGAAACAGCCTCGCTGGCGGCCGGCGCCAGTTTGCTTATTGATTACGTCTTGACAGTCGCCGTATCCGTCTCATCAGGCGTAGCTAATATCACCTCGGCTTTCACGTTTTTAAAGGGTCACGAAGTAGCCATAACAATAGCGGCGATTCTCATTATTGCTCTGACTAACCTGCGTGGCGTAAAAGATTCCGGCAAGCTGTTCGCCATTCCCACATACGGTTTCATTCTGTTGATGATGATCTTGTTGGGGACCGGGACTATAAAGGCAATAATCGGCCCCGCGCCGACGCGCGAAATGATCGAAACTTCCGTCAGCGCGACCGTGAGTGTGTCCCAATTCGCCCTAGTCACGCTTTTTTTAAGGGCTTTCAGCTCCGGATGCACAGCTCTGACCGGCATAGAGACCATTTCAAGCGGAGTCGCTACTTTCAAAGGTCAAAGCGCTCAAAACGCCTCAAAAATCATGTTTTGGATGATTGCGCTGCTGGGAGTGATGTTTATGGGCGTCACACTGCTGGCCGATCATTTTAATATAATTTACGCGCACAGCGGCGATCCGGCGCTCGTTTCGGAAACGCTTCTTTCCAAACTGGCAAGGGCGATTTACGGCGACGTTTCAGCGGGGTTCACCAAACTTGTCTATGTGACGACCATGGGATTTACTTTCATGATCCTGATAGTGGCCGCAAATTCCTCGTACGTAGGGTTCCCAACGCTCTCGGCCATAATGGGGCGCAACAGGTACTTGCCAAACCAACTGGCCAATCAGGGGGATCGCTTGGTATTCAGCAATGGAATCATGATCCTTACAATAGCGAGCTGTCTCCTTGTATGGCTCTTGAACGCCAACACCGATTTACTGCTGCCCCTCTACGCCGTTGGCGTTTTTACAGGGTTTACAATCAGCCAGACCGGTATGGTGGT
Organism: Holophagales bacterium; assembly: GCA_031283145.1. Lineage (GTDB taxonomy): Bacteria > Acidobacteriota > Holophagae > Holophagales > Holophagaceae > WRHW01. The sequence goes on from JAITCJ010000127.1 coordinate 2,600, forward strand.
GCATTGGTGGAAACTGAAAAAAAGCGGCGAAAAATGGCTTTCAAAGGCAATTATTAACGGAATCGGCGCCATAACAACAGCCATAGTATTGCTGGATATAGTAATCTTAAAGTTCAAAGCTGAAAACGGATTTGGCGGCGTTTGGGTGGTTCTGGTCTCTGTTCCCATTCTGGTCTATTGCTTTTTGAAAGTACACAGACACTACGTCCGCGTTAACGCGCTGCTGGCCATAAGCAGGACCGAAGCTCTGACGCTACGCAAAAACCGCGTGATAGTTCTTGTAAGCCGTATCCATCACGGAACACTGGAAGCCATCCGTTACGCCAAAGTAATTGCCGAGGGCGGCAAGATCGAAGCATTGTGCATAGACTGCCTGGATGAATTTGAGCGCCCAAGCCCCGCGCGCCAGGCCCTTGAAGCCGATTGGCCGCATTACAGCGGGGGAATCCCGTTGAGGATAATAGAAAACAAGTACAGGCAAATTGTGGAGCCTATAATTGATGAACTCAACAAAATGCGTGAGATTGAGCCAAACTTGACATACACCTTTGTTTTGCCGGAATTTGTGACAGATTCGTTCCTCAGCAACATCCTGCACAATCAAACCGCGCTGCGCCTTAAAACCGCGCTGCGCCCCATACCCAACACCGTCGTAGTCTCTGTCCCCTTTCAAATTGAGGCGCGCTTCGGCGAGTATTGACATCAAAATTTTGAGTCCTGCGCATATGAAATACATCTATTTGTTCCTGCTCTTTATTAATTTTCTTGTTGTACAGCCACTTTTTGGACAGCCCGGAATGGACATGTCCGGAGCAGCGTTTATTTACTTGGGGAGGGACGGCAAGGACGCGCTGGG
>JAITCJ010000130.1 GCA_031283145.1 Holophagales bacterium
AAAGCGCACAGGGTACTTGATCACGCCGTAATGAAGTTGTACGGTTTTGACGGCGACGCGACGGAACCTAATATTATTGCCGCGCTGATGGAGCTGTACCAAGGGCTGGTAAGCGGTGAATACTGAAGTTAAATGGCGTCCAGCATTTTATCCATTGCGCTCAAATCGGCTTGGCCTTTAAATATTTTGCGGTATTCGGAGTAATCTTTCAGCGCCTGTTCGCGGTTGCCCTCTAGTTGCCTGATCTGCATGAGCATTGACCAGTAGAGTTGGGACCAGGCTTGATCTGGTTTTGCGCTCTTGTGAAGCGCGGAAATCAGATCACTTGCTTCCTTGGCCTGTCCAAGAACAATACTTCTTTGAGCAAGGCGTAGGCGTGACCAGTGATCAGTGGGGACAGGCAATGGGCCGCCCGTGCCGTCCAGTTCTAATTTCCAAGTGGATACTATTCCATTGGCAACGTTTTTAGACGCGCTTGGGGCAACGCTGGCAATCTCTTCCAGTCTTGGCAGGGCGTTTCGCATTCTCTGCTCTCTTTCCGCAGAGGAGACAGGATTGGAGAGGCTGCCCTCCACCTCTGTGATCAGCGCAGACAGGGCGGTTTCATGTTGCTCAATTTTGTGACGCCGCCACATATTCCAAAAAACAAGCGCGGCGATCCCAACCAAGACCGCGGCGCTGGCTATGATAAAGCGCTTCATAAGGTTAGAGCGCTCATCTATTCCAAGAGCGACCTTGCGCTGAAAAGCTGTGAGACTCTGCGTGGGTTTTTGTATCCGAATCTCTTTTTGCTTGATGCTTGTCTTAACCGCCATAGCTTGAACAACTCCCTGGCTTTATTGTTTACGCGTATATGGTTTTTTGCGCTTGAAATAATTCGCGCTTGAAATCAGACGCGTATTTGTTAAACTGTTGTTTCGGCCTGGATAGCTCAGTTGGTAGAGCAACGGACTGAAAATCCGTGTGTCGCTGGTTCAATTCCGGCTCCAGGCACCAAAACAAAAGGTCCGCAACTTTTTATCCATCGGAGTTGATCCTCTTGATCAAATCCTGCAAGATAGTGGGGGCTCTGTCATTTTCGATCTGACACGTTCCCGCGGCAGGATGACCGCCGCCGCCGTAGTGGAGCATAAGCGCGCCAATATTTGTTTTGCTGGTGCGATTCAAAATTGATTTGCCCGTTGCGAACACGGTGTTTTGCTTTTGCAGCCCCCACATTAAATGAATAGAAATATTGATGTCGGGGAATAGCGCGTAAATCATAAACCTATTTGTAGCCCAAGTTATTTCTTCGTTTCTCAGGTCCAGGACAGCCAGATTTTCATGTATTTCCGTACAGCGCTTGATCTGGTCCTTTGCCCTTTCGGAGTGCTCGAAATACAACTGCAACCGTTCCTTTACATCGGGCATCTCCAATACCTGCTCAACAGTGTGGGTTTGGCAGAGTTTAATGAAACTCATCATAAGCGCGTAATTGCTGATTTTGAATTCGCGGAAGCGGCCAAGGCCGGTGCGCGAATCCATTAGGTAATTGAGCAGAACCCATCCTTTGGGATTCAAAATATCGTCAACGGAATATTGAGCGGAATCAGCTTTATCAACGGCTTCCATCATTTCCAAAGAGACTTTGGGAAAAGCCTTTATGCCGCCAAAATGATCATAGACAACGCGAGCCGCCGACGGAGCGTCAGGATCAATAATGTGGTTCGCGCGCAAGCCGGTGTTTCTAATGGTTTCAGAAAGGTGATGGTCAAAGACCATGTGCGCGTTTTTCACATAGGGCAGGTTTGTGGTTATATCTCTTTCCGTAATTTCAATCTTTCCATCCTGCATATCTTTTGGATGCACAAAGCGGATATCGTCAATCATATCCATTTCTCTGAATAAAATAGCGCAAACCAACCCGTCAAAATCGCTGCGAGTAACCAAGCGAAACTTTAGTTGATCCATGACGCATCCTCCATCAAAAAAATCTTACCACCACCGCTTTCACATTCAATGCCAACTTGCGTTCAATCACTATTTATTATAGCACTTTTCGCTTTAAATGCTTTTTAAAGCAATTTTACTTTTTCAAATTTAAACTATCTTAGTAAAAGCATAGCTTCCATCGGTTTCAGCGCTCTTTGACGCAACGCTTCGTCCAGGACTATCTCAGGTTTCATGTCTCTCAGAGCCAGATAGACTTTTTCCAATGTGTTCAGCTTCATATAGGGACAAAGGGAGCCATTTCTGCCACTATCTGCGGGTATGGGTAAAAACTCAGCGTCCGGCCTCAGTTTTTTCATTTGGTAAATAATCCCCGGCTCTGTTCCGATAAGAAATGTCTTTCCTGTGTCTTTGGCGATGAAATTTAACATAGCGGCTGTAGAACCTACAAAATCGGCTTTGGCGGATATCGAAATGTCGCATTCAGGATGAACAATGAGTTTTGCTTCCGGACTCTGGACTTTCATCGCGGCGACGCGGCGGGGCGTAAACTGCTCGTGAACAATACAAAAACCAGGATAGAGCGCCATTCCCCTGCCTGTTTGCACGGAAACCCAATGACCCAAGTGACGGTCCGGGGCAAAAACAATTTTTTTGTCGGCGGGAACGCTATTGACAACGCTAACCGCATTGGCGCTAGTGCAGATGATGTCTGAAAGCGCCTTTACGCCGGCGGAGCAGTTTATGTAGCTGATTACAACGTGATCAGGGTAGTCTTTAAGCCACTCCCGAAAAATTTCGGCGTGACATCTGTCCGCAAGCGAACAGCCCGCGTCCATATCCGGCAAAACCACTATTGAGTTCGGGTTCAGAATTTTCGCGGTTTCAGCCATGAAATGAACGCCGCAAAATAAAATTACGTCAGCTTTTGCTTTCCGGGCTTCTATGGCAAGCTGCAAGCTGTCGCCCACAAAGTCCGCCAAATCCTGCACGGCCGGTTCCTGGTAGTAGTGAGCCAAAATGATGGCTTTTTTTTCAGCGCGCAGCCGCTTGATTTCGGCTGATAAATCCAAATCCGGATCAACGCTGTCTAAGTCTGGGCGGTGTGGTAAGAGTTCCATCTCTACTCCTTTGTGGTTTGAGACCCCGGCCTTCAGGCCGGAAAACCCCACACCCCGCCCTAAAGGACTGGACACGGGGCGGATGTTTGGCAGGGACGCGAACCCTTGCCAAACATTGATAACGAATGAGCCTGAAGCCCCATACTTCCTTATTGCTTAAGAGATTTTACATTCAAATGGCGTTATCCCCAAAAGACAGCTCTGTTCCGGCCTGATTGTTTTGCCTTATAAAGCGCTTCGTCAGCTTTTGAGAGTAAATAATCAGGGCTGCTGAGATGCGTGGGCATTTGTGTGTTTACGCCTATACTGACCGTTATTTTAGAGGCTCTCTGATCGGAGCAGGGGACCAACATGTTCTCAATCGCCGCCCGTATATTCTCGGCAACGGCCATGGCGCCAACCGAGTCCGTGCTTGGCAGTAACGCGATAAATTCTTCCCCGCCCCAGCGAGCGACAAAATCATTCTTGCGTACGGAACGTTTAAAGACTTCCGCAGCAGTCTTCAAGGCAACATCGCCCTGCTGATGCCCGAATGTATCGTTATAGGTTTTGAACTTATCCAGATCCATCATTAAAGCGCTAAGCAACTTTCTTTCCCTCATGGCGCGGTCCCATTCCAGTTTCAGGCGATTGTCAAACGTGAGCCTGTTTGGCAATTTTGTAAGCCGGTCTTTCATGCCTTCATCGGCTAATTCTAAAATATTGTTGGCAAGCTTTTTATAATCGCCTTGCAATTCCTCAGTTTCAAGGTTGTAATCTGAATTGCCCTTGGCATGTTCATGAATCATGATGTTTATGTCTACCATCAATTTTTGGATGACTGTTATTACCCTTTTTATAGACGTAGCCAAAATGCCTATTTCATCTTTACTTTCGACGCCAATTTCAACATCCAGATTCCCTTGCGCGACTTCTTCCATATTTTTGGCTAACATGATAATAGATTTGATTATCATTGAAATAAGAAAATACATCAGCATCGCGGCTATAACAAGACCCACAAAACTAATAAAAAATATGCTGGCAACCAAACTATTAGACGCCTGTCTTAATTCTTCCAGCGGATTACCTATATTAATCGCGGCAAAAACTTCGCCCGCAGGGTCGTGGAACGGCATGCAAAAGAAACGGCGGCCTCTGCCCAAAACGGTTACTTCACCATTGAATTCCTTACCATCTTGCATAACTATTTTATTGACCAGCGGATCAAGCGTAAGGCCCGTCGCCCGCGAACCTTCATGCATAAGAGTAGTTACGATGTTTGTATCATTGAACCAAATATTGATCTCGGCTTTTAAAATATTCTTGATATCATCAACCGTTTCATTTATATCGAATCTGTAACCGGAGGT
>JAITCJ010000190.1 GCA_031283145.1 Holophagales bacterium
GCGGGACTGCTAATAGCCGCAAAGTCAGGCGATCCGGTACAAGCCGTAGCTGATGGTCAGGTTGTTATGGCCGAACCCTACCAAAGTTACGGATTGATGGTAATCATAGACCACGGAAGTAATTACCATAGTATCTATACACATTTGCGCGCCAGCTCAGTCTCAAAAGACCAGGCGGTCAAAAGCGGGGAGACTATCGGATACGTGGGCGACACCTCAGATGGGCCAAGACTGGGGTTTGAAATCAGACGTCAAAAAGCGGCTGAAGATCCGCAAAAATGGCTGGCCTCAAGGTATGGGGTTAAAAAGTAAAAAAATTTAGCCAATTGCAAAACCCCGTTTTCGTCTGCGCCCTCCATTTCACCGTCCGCTATAAATATAGCAACTGGGAACTGCCCAAAAACTTCCATATAGCAGTTCAGGCTATTGCAGTCCATCGCTGAGGCTCCGGATACGATTAAGCCCAAAGACATTGAAAGCTGGATAGACATTGTGGCTGTGGACTACAATAACTGGAATTGCTATATATCAAAATCGCGGAACGTGGTTTTGATATGGAACCAAATTATAATCTTAATTCTTGTGGAGGAACCATGTTTGAACTCAATGGCAGAGTCGCGCTAGTCACCGGTGCTAGTCAGGGCATTGGCGAAGTCATTGCCCACGGGCTGGCACGTCAGGGCGCCGCCGTAATTTGCGGTTCGTTGCCTGTCACGGAAGTAGATTTGCAAAATGTCGTCTCAGCCATCAAAGCTGGAGGCGGGAAAGCCGACTATGTTCTGCTTGACATGCTTGACGCTGAGAGCATAAGGGCGGCTGTTCACACAACCGTTGAGCGCTATGGCGCTTTGCACATACTGATAAACAATGCCGGTGTTACCAAGGACAAGCTAATGATTCAGATGAAAGAAGAAGAATACGACCTGGTATTGGACGTCAACCTGAAAGGCTCCTGGCTGGCTTCCCAGGCCGCTGCCAAATCAATGATGAAACAGCGCTGGGGCCGTATCGTGAACATCGCGAGCGTCGTCGGTCAGATGGGAAACGCGGGGCAGAGCAATTACGCCACCTCCAAGGCGGGCTTGATCGGCCTGACTAAAACAATCGCCCGCGAATTATCCGGCAGGAACATCACATGCAACGCGATAGCCCCTGGATATATAGCCACAAAGATGACAGAATCGCTTTCAGATGAAGTCAAAGAGGGTTTTGTAAAACAAATACCGCTTGGCCGCATGGGTACAGCGGAAGACATCGCCGGCGCGGCGGTATTTTTATGCAGCGAAGAGGCGGGCTACATAAATGGCGCCACAATCCCGGTCAATGGCGGGATGTTGATGCCTTGAACGCGCACGTATTCAGCAGAACAGAACTTCTGCTTGGAACCGCCGCGATGGAGCGGCTGAATCGGGCAAATGTGATTGTATTCGGCATTGGGGGCGTCGGCGGGTACGCCTCCGAAGCCTTGACGCGCTGCGGAATCGGCCATATTACGCTTGTTGATCACGACTTTATAAATATAACTAACATAAACCGCCAGATACACGCCGCTCACAGCACATTGGGACAGCTCAAAGTTGACGCTATGACTTGCCGTCTGATGGACATAAATCCCGACGCGGTTGTTAAAAAGGTTTCGCGCTTTTATTCACGCGGCATGGGGCAGGAAATATTTTCGGAACATTTCGATTACATTCTTGACTGCATTGATACCGTGACATGCAAATTAGATGTTGTCGCGGAAGCGTGCAGCCGCGGCATTCCAATCATTAGCTGCATGGGTACTGGGAACAAGCTGGACCCGTCAAGATTCCGCGTCTCTGATATTTCCAGGACCCGCGATTGTCCGCTGGCGCGTACCATGAGGAAAGAACTCAGAAAGAGAGGGGTTAATCATCTGAAAGTCGTCTATAGCCAGGAATGCCCTATATCTCTTTCAGAAAATGAATTGCACACTGAAATGCTGCGCGAACAATCCGCCGACAGTCCTTCAAGGCGGGCGGTGCCTGGCAGCATATCATTTGTTCCTTCAGCAGCCGGTCTTTTGATGGCCGGAGAAGTGATTAAAGACATATTGAATTTAAGACTTGGTGTTTAACCGCGGATACGCTAAACTGTCTCAACTGTGCCGGTGTGGCGGAATGGCAGACGCAGTCGACTCAAAATCGACCGCCCAAAAGGCGTGGGGGTTCAAGTCCCTCCACCGGCACCAACTGTCAATCAGGAGCTTTCACGATGGCCGATCTTTCAATTCAGTTACGGGAATTGGATGGAGCTTCAGTCATTGAGCCCATAGGGTTCATAAACGCTCATACAGTCAAGCATTTTGAATCCGCTCTGGAAGACTTGGTTACAGCAGGCCATTACAATATTCTGATCAACTGCGCCAGGCTCAATTACATCAGCAGCGCCGGTCTTGGCGCTATCATGGGTCAGATAGAAATCATCAGGGAAAACGGGGGCGACATAATGCTCTCCAACCTCCAGACGAGCGTTTTTACCATCTTTGATACATTGGGTTTTACACAACTGTACCGGGTTTTTGATCAAGAAGAAAGCGCTCTCAGCGCTTTCGCAAGCGCAAGAAAGTCATAAATGGCCGCCAGTCTTGACGATCTGAGCTTTAAGCTCGTAATACCAAGCCAGACTCGCTATCTGAATCTGGTCACAAATTTGGCCAGACGGGCTTCGCTGGCGGTTGGACTTGACGACGCGACAGCCGCCAAAGTATCAATAGCCGTGGACGAGGCCGTTACAAACATAATTCTTCACGCCTATCAAAACGACCCGAATCAGATTGTGGAAGTAGAGCTGAGATTTGCTTCCGGCTCGCTGGAAATTCATCTTTGGCATACAGGTCAGGGGCTTCGCGAAGACCAGATAACGCTGCCGGACCCGAATGAATATATCCGCCGTCCCCGCAAAGGCGGACTTGGTCTGTTGTTGATGAGCCGATTCATGGATGAAGTGCATTTCCTGAAAAATGGCGACCGCAACGAATGTTGCATGATTAAGCGTTTGGAGTAGGCGGTAAGATGCAGCCGTTTTCAAGCCCTTTTGAGCAGTTCCGCGAAATATGTTTTTCCGCTCCGAACACCATAAAAGATCTGTTGCCCCTGATTGATTTTTTGGAGACCTTCCCAGAAGAGACCACCGAAGAATCGCTTATTCACTTAATAGGTACAACAGCACTCGGGATAGTGAAATCTTCTCAGGGCGGTTTGTGGGACAACCGAAAGTGGCTGTTTCTGCGCGGAGTACCTCCCGATAATCCGGCAAGTCCAAGCGCCGAATGGCTGTGCTTGCCGTGGACGCATATAGACAAAGATTTTGGTCATTTGATTGTAAAAGCATCCGAATCATCTCCTGTCCTTGAGATACTCCTGTCCATATCTGCGCCCCTGTTAGCTTGGTGTCGGCTGGAACAACTGCGGACAGATCAAAATCGCGCGTTGGCGCTTCAGATTAGCCGATTAAACACGCTGTTTGAATTGACCAGGCACTTTGGAATAGGGGAGCTTGAAAACAAGAGAGACATCGTACATCACTTCGCGAACACGCTTGCCGGCGAGTTCATGATACAGCGCATATTGGCGTTGGATATAAATGGGACAGTACTCCTGGGCAAGGGGCTTGGCGTTATTCCCAATTCGCTCGACGGCGACGCTCTTGAAGACCTGATAAAAGCAAAAGAGCTTTCATTCGCCGCCGAGCTGAAAGACCAGGACCACAGCCACGGTTTTGTGTACCTTGCCGATTCCGCGAAAGGTCCATTGAGCGATGAAGACAAGTTATTCCTTCAAACGCTGTTTTACATCACGTCAGGCCACTTATCCGCGCTCAAGCTACGTGAATCCCGTATTCAAGCCATTAAGATGGAAAAAGACATGGAATTGGCTCGCAACATTCAGCGCAGAATTTTGCCGCAGAGGCTCCCTGAGCCTGACGGCTGGCAATGCGCTGCGGCCAATCTGCCATACGACGCAGTTGGAGGCGACCTGTACGACTTGTGGATTGCCAGAGACGCGGAACAAGGCGACAGGTTGCATGTAATTATCGGCGATATAAGCGGCAAGGGACTGCCAGCCTCATTGATGATGACCCAGCTTTCAGCCTTCCTGAGAGTCATGGCGGACAGGCGCGTAAATAACTGGGGGCGTCTTGCTCAACGTCTGAACGCGCTCATGAATGAGGTCAGGGACAGAAACCGCTACGCCACACTGGTTGCCGCGAGCATAAACCCCATAAATGGCGATTTGCGCTATTTGAACGGAGGTCACAATCCGCCGATTCTGATACCGGGCAATGGAGGACCAATTCGACGCCTGTACGCTACCGGACCGGTAATCGGCCTGCTCCCCGACGCGGTTTACTATGAGGGGCACGAAGTAATGGCTCCGGGCGATGTGCTGGTGTTATTCACAGACGGGTTGGTGGAAGTCCAGGATACGGACGGCCTGGAGCTTGGCGATGACAAAGTTGTTTCCGCAGCGCAGGCTTTGCCGGAGACCTCGGCAGATGAAATCTTTGAGCAGATACTTATAAAAACTTTCAGCCACGCGAAAGAAAACGGATTTCGGGACGACATGACGCTGCTTGTGATTAAACGCCGCGAAAACATATAGCGCCGGAGGAAATATGAACGGCTTCAAAACTTTCATGCTGATCGCCTTAATGACCGGGTTGCTGATCGTACTGGGAGATGTTTTTTACGGACGGAATGGAGCGTTTCTGGCCCTAATAGCCGGTCTTGCCATCAATGCCTTCAGTTATTTCTTTTCAGACCGCATCGTGTTGATGACGTACAGGGCAAAAATAGTAGCGCGGCAGGACGCCCCCCAATTGTACACTGTTGTTGAGAGTCTGGCTATGCGTGCGGGGCTGCCCATGCCGAGGGTCGCCATAGTACCTGACCAGACGCCCAACGCCTTTGCCACCGGCAGGAATCCGAATCACGCCGTCGTCGCAGTGACAGAAGGGATACTCCGCGCGCTGTCCCCCGCCGAGCTGGAGGGCGTTTTAGCTCACGAACTGGGCCATGTCAAGCACAGAGACATTCTTATAGGGAGCCTTGCCGCCGTGCTGTCTCAAGCGATCATGTTTTTATCGCGCATGGCATATTGGATGTCGCCCCGAGACAGAGACCGCTCAGCCAGCCCGATAGCGGCTATGGCGGTAATGATTCTGGCTCCGCTGGCCGCCCTGATTCTTCAAATGGCCATAAGCCGCGGCAGAGAGTACATGGCCGATGAATTTTCCGCCAAAATAACAGGACGCCCAGACCAGTTAGCTTCCGCCCTCGAAAAAATTTCCGGTTACAACAAACAAAAAAACATGCAACGCGCCGAACCGGCTTCTGCCCACATGATGATAGTCAACCCACTGTCCGGGTCATCATTGGCCTCACTATTCAGCACACATCCTCCCGTAAAAAAGAGAATTGAGCGACTGGAGGCAATGAGGGGGAAAATTTATTGATTATATAGCATTTTTCGCTTTTATAGCCAATCAACTTTAAAATCATCCTGTTTATCCAAGTTGGAGGCAACGACAGTGGCTTTACGGCGATTGACCGCGTTATAGTCAATGGACTTCAGGATAGGAACAAGCCGCCCTATGGACAGGCATCCAAAAAACCAGTCGCCTTGCCCTGAAAACGGCGCGAATGCGCCAGACTGCGCCGATAATGGAGCGAACCGCCGATAGGAACGCTTGCGATGCCGTATCCGCAGCCAGGCGGTGAGTGGAATGGGAGGCGCAGGCAATGCATACCTTTTGTTACGACCGTCAAGTTCATTTGCTATAAAAGCAGAACGGTAGCGCGGACGAAAGCCACAGGGCAACATACCGTTTTAAAGTTGTTTCACTATAGCAGTTCAACACTTTGTAGTTGAACTGCTATAGAAAGAACGACAACAAAAAGTGGAACTGCCGTATCCGCGGCAAGGCCAGGGTCTCATATCAGTTCCCATTGCCAATGCTACAAATGGTCGTGCGAATGCGGCTGTTTGCGGCATGTTGCGCTACCGCTTTTGCACAACAGCAATATGATTTGGTATTAAACCACAAAGGAGTAGAGATTAAGGCGCCGCACGGCTATGGTACAGATTTTTAAGGGTTGTCGGGCGGCGGCGCGCCGTCAGGCGTATCGCTCTGCCCAAGGTCGCGGAGCTTTCTATACAGCGTGGCGCGGTCCTTGCCCAATATCTCAGCGATTCTGCCTTTGCGGGGTTCGTGTTTCAGGAGCACTTGAATATAGCGCCGCTCTAATTCTTCCAGCGTTGGCAGATGTTCCCAGCCCTCTATGAGTTCGGCCAGGGGCGCTTGACTCTGAGGATTCGATATACTGTCCCCGCTGAAATCATTTTTGACTTTTTCCGGCAGATCCTCCGGCGTGATCTCACGCCCCCTGCTCAGTTGTGTTATATATTCCAACACATTGGCAATCTCTCTCACGTTCCCCGGCCAACCGTAATCTGTCAGAAAATCCATGGCGTCAGCGCGTATGTGATAGTGCTGTCCGTCTTTACGCCGCGCTTCTTCCAGAAAAAATTCAATCAGCAGAGGAATATCTGAATTTTTTTTATTGGCGTTTATATCCCTTGAGTATCGCTCGCGCACAGGCGGAATTTTGATTTCAACTACATTAAGGCGATAGTACAGGTCTTCCCTGAATTTTCCTTCTTTAACCAATAGAAATAAATCTTTATTTGTAGCTGCAATCACACGAACATCCACAAACACAGCTTTGTTTCCGCCCACTTTTCTGACTTCGCCTTCCTGTAAGACTCTCAGCAGGCGAATCTGGAAACTTGGGCTTATTTCTCCTATCTCATCCAGAAATATGGTTCCGCCATGAGCTTCTTCAAAAAGGCCTTTTTTGTCGTTAATCGCTCCTGTGAAGGCGCCTTTGACGTGTCCGAACAGTTCTGACTCCAGAAGCGTTTCTGTCAATGAGCCGCAGTTGACGGTTACAAAGGGGCAGCCTTTCCTGTTGCCGCTCTGGTAAATAACACGGGCCACAAGTTCTTTTCCGGTACCGCTCTCGCCCGTGATTAAAACTGTACTTTTACTGTCTTGCAGCGAGGCGATTGTTTTATATACCTCCATCATCTGAGGGCTGGAGCCTATCATGACGCTCTTAGGGGTGCGGGATTTGGCCGGCCCGTCGCTCCTTTCAATATCGCGCCGCGACAGGGCGCGCCTGACGAGCGATTTCAGTTCTTCGTTGTTCCAGGGTTTGGATACAAAATCAAACGCGCCTTCGCGCACGGCCTCCAGAGCTTTTTCAATAGTCCCGAAACCTGTCAGCAGGATGGTCTCAACGCCAAGCGGCTTGGCGATTCTAAGAAGATCAAGGCCATCCTGATCTGCCTCCAGATTTATGTCTGAAAGCATCAAATCAAACGAACCGCCTTTCAACAGATCAATGGCGTCTTTAGGCCGCGTCGCTTTAAATACTTCAATCCCACTGACCGCGTCCGTCCGCCGCAGCAGGATTTCCAGCAAGTCGCACGTTTCACTACTGTCGTCAACCACCAGCACACGGGCCATAAATAATCTCCAAGAGTATGGAAACGTTAAAATTCTGCGCTATACCTGCTCTTCCTTTTGCGCCCTGAATCTTTTGGCTTTTTTTTCCTGGTGATATTCAGCTTACGGAAAGCCTTCAATACTGCTACGGCTGAACAGGAAAATGCTTCGCCTATCTCCTTCAGGTAAGCGTCAGGGTGCTTCTTTACATACTCTTTCAGCTTATGTGGATCAATTTTTTTGAACTTTACCCTGCGCGGCTCATCTTTCAATTCACCTGTATTCTTCAGCTTCTGTCTCCACCTGTTCACTGTAAAGACGCTTATTCCGAATACCTCCCCGGCTTTGCTCATGGTGTTCCCTCTATCCAGGAACTCCATCACTTTCTCTCTGAAATCTACGCTGTATCCCATAACTCTATCTAAACAAATATTATGCAGAAATACAAGTTAATTAATTATACATTATAGCAGTTCAACTTTTAGTATTTGAACTGCTATAGTGAAACAACTTTAAAACGGTACGTTGCCCTGTGCCTTTCGTCTGCGCTACCGTTCCGCTCACCGCCTATCGGCGGCTCACTTCACTATAGCGCAGCCTTGAAACGAAGTGCCTCCCACTTGGATAAAGAGATGATTTTAAAGTTGCTGGCTATGTATGAATGATCGTTTTTTAAATAAAACAATACGATTAGTGTTTGTTCCCTTTGAATTATTATCCACTCCCCATATATTTGCGGTTTTTGTAAAATTTTGAATATTGATTATGACTCCCAATGGATCAAAACCAATATTTAGACCCAGAGGAAGTATTATTTCTTCCAGTTTTATGGAACCTTTTTTGATTTCCCCCACTTCAAAAGCAACATGCCCATTCGGTTTTGTAATGCGATATAGTTCTTTTAATACATCAGCCATAAATTCAGACCACGAATTAATATTACTTGGCATAGTGATACTTTTTCCTATAGATTCGGCGTCTAATCCGCAGAACCAGCACCTCAGCCAATTGTCATTTTTATATTGAACCACATTCAAAAATGGCGGGGATGTGACTGTCAATGAAACTGAGTTAGGTTCAATTTTGCTCGTATGTCTTGCGTCACAGTTTAAAAATCGCGCTGTTTCAGAGGCGGTCCGCAAATTTTTTTGTTCTTGATCAGAAAGGTATTTTAACAACCGCCGGCTCTTTCTGATGATAAGAGCATGTGTGTCGCGGTATTCGGGGCTTTGGCCGCGCTTTTTATTTAATGCTATCTGCGATTTGCGAGTTACAGCTTGATTTGGCGGCAGGGTATAAACGCTAAAGAAACCAGGGCTGTGTCCGGTGAGCCGATTTGTGGCCGTCATTCTACTCCATGCGTCAATGTAGTCGAAAGCGCCGGACTCACGACGTTCTATGAACCAGCGCCGCATGGCCCTAATTTCGTTTTCCGTATCCGGATGGAAAAACATTCCAAGGTCACATTGTTCGTCTGTAATACGCGGGATAATAGCAAGCCGCTCACTTACGGCTTCCCGCGATGGCGGCGTCAAGCGCGGTTGCGCAAGCATTTGGCTCAGTGGGTTGATGTCATTGGAAATAACTCTCCTGTCCAGCAGTGCTGCTTCAATGGCGGTTGTGCCGCGCCCTCCAAAGGGGTCATAGACCATATCATCAGGGATAGTCAGCCTTTCAATAAAAAAGCGAGGCAGTTGAGGCTTATAACATGCCCTATAGCTTATCTCATGCAAGCTGGACGCCTGTCTTTGCCGAAATGTCCAAAATTCTTTGGCTATAACCGGAAATCTTTGACCATCGCACTCAAGTTCAGTCCATAATCCTTCATCTCCTGTCAGAGCCGTTAATTCGCTTTGCCGCTTCTGAATATCGCCGGATAATTTCATTTGAACGCAATCCTCAATACCTATTCAAGGTACCCTGATTCCATGGCCGCGATGAAACCTAAACGCAACAAAGAACTGAACCAAGAACTGATTCGCTTGTACTTTGCGGCTGGGTTGGTTGCTGTAAGCTATACGTTTTTTAAGCTGTACAAGCTGCTCAGCTATTCCGAAGAAAGCGTTCTCGGCGTCAGCCGCTGGGGTGGACTGTTGGCGCTGGGTTTGGCCAACACGTTAGTTATCGGGTTGATAGTTTTTATGGCGGTGAGAGCGCTTGCCAAGTTATATTTTGAGCGGCGTCATGGGATTCTTGGTTCCAGGATCCGCACCAAGCTCGTAGTAGCTTTTCTAGCTGTGGGTATAGTACCCAGCGCGATGCTTTTTATCATGGGACGCCCATTCATTTTGAAAAATGTCGAGCGATGGTTCGCGCCCGAAACAGATCGCCTTATAAGGGATGGCGGAGATATTTCACGCATGTACAAAGACGGTCTGTTGGCAAGGCTTCGTTGGGAAGCTGAAACCGCAGCCAGGCTCAATCATTCCCCACAGCAAGTTTTGTCCGAGTTTGATTTGGACTTGTCATCCAACTCAAGCCAGATAGCTGTCAAAAGCGGTGTGTCGGTGCCAATCTTGTCCGGTGACAGCAAGGTGTGGACGCTTGACGCCGACGCTGATGGAACTTGGTATATGGGACGTCATGGCGATTGGGTCGTCGGGCGTCTGATTGTCAGAAATGTCCAGGAGAGTTTGGCAAGGCTTGAACGGAGGCAGGAAGAGGCGCAGCAGATCAAAGGTCTGACGGATACGCTCGTTGGATTTACGGACAATGTCTTGCTCTTTATGACGCTGCTCACTATCTTTGCCGCCGTTTGGACAGGACTTACATTGTCCAGAACTATAGCAGAGCCTGTGCGCGCTCTCGCGAAAGCGGCGCAGCGCGTTGGAATGGGGGACCTTGAGGTAGCGCTGCCTGAAGAAGGCGAAGACGAACTGGCTTTCTTATCGCGCAGCTTTAACACGATGACACGTGATTTGAAAGTCAGCGCTGAGGAAATCAAGCGTCACACTCAGAACATAGACAGACACAGAGATTATTTGAATGAACTGCTGGACGCGCTGCCGGTGGGTGTAATTTCCATATCCGCAGATGGGCGTCTGCGCGCTTGTAATAATACGACCCAATCCTGGCTTGCCATGAAGTCGTTTGACGCGGAAAGAAATTATTGGAGCGAACCTGGCTGGCGTTCACGCTTAGGAAGTTTGCCGAGCTTGTTGGATCAAGTCTGTCAGACGGGAAAATCGCGCCAGGAAGACCTGCGTATAGGAAGCGCAGGTGAGGGGCGGCCTGTCAAGGCAATGCTCGTTCCTCTCACCGGCGGCGGCGGATTGGCGGTGTTGGAGGATTTGAGCCTTCTTGCCCAAGCTGAAAAGCGTGCCGCCTGGCAGGAAGTCGCCCGCAGGATGGCCCACGAAGTCAAGAACCCCTTAACCCCAATAAAACTGACCGCCCAAAGGCTGATCCGCAGAGTCAAAGAAGGTCGGTTGGGACCTCAGACTGTTTCTGAAGGCG